>JAFXFQ010000190.1 GCA_017520365.1 Clostridia bacterium | reverse complement strand
GGCAAAACTCTGGCCTGACGAACAGAAATCATATATAAGGCCCCGGCCGAGGACAAGACTCCACGATAAGTCAAAGTCCAATAACTGCACGGAATCGGCTGTGGTAAATATGGCAGGTAAAGTACCCCGCAAGGCTCTGGGATACGGTGCAAAGATCCTCAGCGTATACGATGGCAGGGTCACTTTCCTTTTCCGAAAGGAGACGGGCAGGGGATACCACTGTTGGTGAAAGGAGAATGTGGTACTCTGAAAACAGCCTGTTATATTCCTCTTTTATGAGCGTGCGTACGCTCAGAGCCTTTTTGTAGGTGTCATTGGTAAATCCTTCGGACAGGGTGAACGTACCGAACATGATACGTCTTTTCACCTCGTCCCCCAGCCCCGCACTTCTGTTTTTACAGTAGAAATCGGAAAGGCCGTTTTCAAAGGATGCAGATCTCTTTCCAAAGCGCACACCGTCGTAGCGTGCCAGATTGGAGGATGCCTCTGCGGATGAAATGATGTAGTAGCACTCCGCGCTGTATTTCAGTGCGGGTGTGGAGATATAGGAGCATTCTGCTCCTGCCCTTGTCAGCATCTCCATTGCCGACAGCGTCGCCTTCTCAGTACCGCCTCGGCAAAGCTCGAGATGGTCCCTTATGATTCCGACCTTGAGTCCCTTCAGGGGGCTGAGGGAGACCGCTTTTTTTTCAACAGTGGTGGAGTCTCTCCTGTCCTTTCCGGAAATCGCAGAGAACACAAGAGAGCAGTCCTCGCAGCTTTTTGCAAGGATTCCGATCCTGTCAAGAGATGATGCAAAGGCGATAAGTCCGTAGCGTGATACTCTGCCGTATGTGGGGCAAAGGCCCACCGTGTTGCAAAGTGCGGCAGGCTGACGAACGCTTCCGCCCGTGTCGCTTCCGAGAGCAAATGGGGCAAGCCCTGCTGCTACTGCGGCGGCACTGCCGCCGGAGGAGCCGCCGGGGATAAGCTCCTCGTTCAAGGGATTTTTCGTTACCTTATAGGCAGAGTTGTCCGTTGCGGAGCCCATGCCGAACTCATCCATATTTGTTTTTCCGAGAAGAAGAGCACCATTTTCCTTCAGCCTTTCGATAACGGTTGCATCGTATGGCGGAATAAAGCTCTCAAGCATTGTGCTGCCTGCCGTTGTGGTAATGCCCCTTGTGCAGATATTGTCCTTAGCCCCGTATGGAATACCGCAAAGAAGAGGTGCATCACCACCCCTGAGGCGTTTATCTGCCGCATCTGCCGCCTCAAGAGCCCCGTTTCGGTCAACGGTAAGATAGGCGCCGAGACGGGAGTCGTTTTTTTCGATCTCCCCAAGATATGAAAGACAAAGCTCTCTTGCGCTGTATTCGCCTGTGCGAAGGGCTTTTGCGTGGTCCCTTACCGTTCTTTTCGTAATGCTCATTTCAATCCACCGCCTTCGGCACGGTAAAGCACCCATCGACAAGACTGCCCTTTGGCGCAACGGCAAGAAGAGCAGTCACATCGTCAAAGCTATCCTCGGTGTCGGCCCGTAGAGCACCGTTTGCACAGATATCCTTGCCCATCCCGTCATTTGCCTCTGATACTTGACTTGCAAAATGGTATATGGAGGTCATATCCTTTGAAAAGGAGGAAAGCTCCTCCTCTGTGAGAGAAAGGCGGGCAAGAAACGCCGTGTTTTTTGTGATTTCAGTTATTCTTTCGTCCATTGCTGTTCCTGACTTAGATTTAAGGGCTGCTGCAAATGAATGCAGCAGCCCGTTTTTTTAGATTTTACTGATTATCAAGTATGTCCGCTTTTTTTTGAGCGTATACCTTTTCCGTTATTTTTCCCGATGCCAGCTGCTTTTCAAGGCTTTCGAGAAGCTCTTCCTTTGATTGAGTCTCGTCAAGAGGCTTGATAAGCTTTTTGTAGAGGTGGATGAACATAAAGGTGCAAAGCACGCAGGCAACTGCCTCTGCGATGGGGAAGGACAGCCAGATCATCCAGAGCTTCTTGCCGAAAATCGCCATAAGATATGCGGTGGGGATAAGGACAACGAGCTGTCTTACAAATGAGATTATCATACTGAAAATGCCGTTGCCGAGCGCCTGGAAGGTAGAGGCGATAACAATGCTGTAGCCTGCGAATATGAAGCAGTAGCTGATGACTTGAAGGGCCTGAATACCAATGTCGAGCATCTCGCCCTGGGCCTTGAAAAGACTCATTAGTATACCGGGAGCTATCTGGAAAACGGCAAAGCCCGCAAGCATAATGCAGACCGCGGAGATGACAGACAGGCGGATCGTTTTAATTATCCTTTGCTTGTTTCTTGCACCGTAGTTGAAAGCGATGATGGGAACCATACCGTTGTTAAGACCGAGAACGGGCATGATAAGGAAGCTCTGAAGCTTGAAATATGTGCCGAAGACGGTGGCAGCGACCTCGCCCACCTTCTCAACACCGAAGAGGATACGGTTCATGCAGTAGGTCATGACTGAACCGATGGCCACCATAATGACGGAGGGGAGACCGACTATAAGGATCTTTGAGATAAGCTTTTTGTGGGGGCGGAAGTCCTTGATGCCGATATTCAGCTCGCGGTTTGCGGTAAAGTGGAATATTATAGCAGTGATCGCTGCCGCAAACTGGCCGATCACCGTAGCGATGGCGGCACCCTTGATGCCCATTGCGGGTGCACCGAAGAGGCCGAAGATCATAATGGGGTCAAGGATTATGTTGAGAATGGCACCGATAGCCTGAGCAAGCATAGAATGGAGCATTTTTCCCGTGCTTTGCAAAAGCTTCTCAAAGGTGATCTGAATAAAAAGACCTGCGGAGAATACGGAACAAATGGAGAGGTATGTAACACCGTGGTTGATGACCTCTGCATTGTCTGTCTGGCTTTCCATAAATGCCCTGACACCGAAAAGACCGATAAGTATGAAGATAACGCAGCTGCAAAGCTCAAGCATAATGCCTTGAGCGGCGGCGCGGTTTGCTCTCTTGGGATTTTTTTCACCCAGGCTCTTTGATATAAGGGTGGTTATACCGACACCGATACCGGTGCCGAACGCTATCATAAGATTTTGAAGGGGAAAGGCAGCTGAAACCGCAGTCAGCTCATATTGAGTTTCGCTGATGTGGGAAACGAAAATGCTGTCTACCACGTTGTAAAGTGCCTGTACCAGCATGGAAAGCATCATGGGAACAGACATTGTAAGAAGCAGACGGCCTATGGGCAGAGTCCCCATTTTGTTCTGCTTTATGGTTGCTTCGCTCACTTTTATCTCCTTATATTGCATAATTATATCATTATACTCCATTTTACTACAATATATTATCCTTGTCAACGAGTGGAGGGATAATTTGCAAAAAAGAGACAAATAAGAGGTAAAGAACAAATAATCAACTGCGAATAGATTGCAAATAGTCCGCTAACCTCCGATTTAGCGGGCAGCACCCGCCAATTTCGATAATTTACAAAAAACTGTGGAAATGGGGCGGGGGATGTGATATACTTAAACGGATAAAAACTTAATGAGGATTTTTATGAGCGGTTTTGCAAAAAGATTAAATGAAGCGGTAGGGTCATCCGGCCTTTCCGCCTCGGAAATAGAGGAAAAGCTTGCCCTCCCGGAGGGAAGCATTGATAAATGGATCGGAGGAGACGGTGAGCCCGACACTCCCACGGTGAATGCGCTGGCGGAGCTTCTCAAAACAAGTGCGAATTATCTTCTGTTCGGTGCAAAAAATATGGGCGAGATAAAGGCAATGTTCCCGAATGATGCACATCCCGCACCCACTCCCGTGACCGACTGGAGATTTCTTTCAGGTGTCATTCTCGTATTCATCGGTGCTGTCGGTGTTCTTATGATGGTAATGCGCTACGGTGCATCGGGATTGTCTGTTCCTGCACTTATCGCGTCTCTTGGCGCACCATTGTATGCCTTTGGCGCAATGTTCGTTCTCGGTGTTATTATTTGCGTGGTTACCTGCGTGGTTACCCTTTCAACAAAAAAGATAAGAAAGAAAAAGAAAAATGAAAAAAAGAGATAGGCTTTCCAAAAAGCAGCTGGCAGCTCTTCGTGAAGAGGAGATGCTGGCAAAAAAGAAGAAGAAAAACAAGCTGATCATAAGGATCATATCCTACGTTATATCCGTCTCCGTCATCGCTTTGGGCGTGTTTTTTGCGGTACGCTTTATCTGGTTCTCCGACGATGCGGTTATCAGACGTGATATAAAAAAGAACACCGCTGCTCAAAATCCTGCGGGCAGCCCCCTTAAGAAGGCAGGCCTTGAGGACGGTGATTTTATGTGGGCGCTGTACGAGGACGATACGGCTACCGTGACCTACTATTTCGGCAACGCCGAGGAGATCGCCGTTCCCGAAAAGATTGACGGTCATACTGTAACTACCATCGGAAACGCCTGCTTTACCGACAGAAAAAACCAAAATACCCTGAAAAAGATAACTATCCCGGATACGGTATTGTATTTCGAAAAATACGCCTTTCAGAACTGCGCTGTTGAGGAGGTAACGATCCCTGCCTCAAATACGGTGATCAGGGAGGGTACCTTCGTTAACTGCGCGGCTCTCAAAAGTATAGAGCTTCCCGATACCGTTACAAAAATAGAATCCGGTGCCTTTTACGGCTGCACCTCTCTTGTATCCGTAAAGCTTTCCTCTGCACTTGAGGAGATCGGAAGCTACGCCTTCGGTGTATGTAAGTCCCTTAAAAGTGTGGAGCTTCCCGAAAGCCTCAAAGCGGTGGGCGAATATGCCTTCAGCGATTGCACCTCCCTTGAGGAGATTGCTGTTCCCGAGGGGGTCAAAAAGCTTTCCAACGCCGTATTCAATAACTGCACGGTGCTGAAGGACGTGTCTCTCCCCGAAGGGCTTACGGAGATCGGCCTCAGTGCATTCTACTATTGCACGTCACTTGAACAGATCGAGATCCCCGCAAGCGTAAAGGTCATGGGAGATTACGTGTTCTGCCATTGTACAAGTCTTAACGAGGCATTCCTTCCCGAGGGGCTTGAAAAGCTTGGTAAGTACGTTTTTGCAGACTGCCAAAGCCTTGAGGAAATGTTTATCCCTGAAAAGATCACGTCGATCCCCGCATATACCTACGCAAGCTGCAAATCGTTGAGAAGCATATCCATTCCCGATACGGTAACTATGATCGGCGAATGCGCCTTCACCGATTGCGATGCGGTAGAGAGCGTGATCCTTCCCGAGGGTATTACGGCTGTAGATATCTGTGCCTTTGCAACAATGGATAATCTGACCTACATTGAGATGCCCGTCAGCCTTAAAAAGATCGGAACAAACGTCCTTCAGGACAGTAAAAATGCTGTTGTATACTGCAGTACAAAGGAATGCGATGCCTATAAATATGCCGATGCCAACGGAATTCCCGTGAAAGTACGGTAAAAATCCGCTGTTTTTTTTGAAAAAAAGCAAAAATTAAGGTTCTTTCCAAAAAATAGTTTTAAAAAACACTTGACAAAAAGGCAGGGCCTTATGTATAATAATGGATGCCTATGCAATGGGACGTTTGTCCCCACGAAAAAAGTTATTGATTAATTTTTCCATAAATGTGTAAGGAGGTGCGAATATGCTTAGAACATATCAGCCCAAGAAGCGTCAGAGAAAGAAGGAGCACGGCTTCAGAAAGAGAATGAAGACTGCTGATGGCAGAAAAGTACTCAAGAGACGTCGCGCAAAGGGCAGAGCAAGACTTACTCACTAAGTTGTTTTGTTTCTGCAAACGACCCGGCGTTGGTCGTATATCTCTGCATTGCAAGGTATAAAATAAGACCGACCACCTCCGAGTGGATCCGAGACCCGGACCGTATCGGAGGTTTTTATTTTAAAAAAACGGAGGAAAGACGTGAAGCAAACGGCAATAAGTGAAAATCATCTGTACCGCAAGGCTTATCAGGGCGGCAGACGTGCCGCGGCCGCAAGCGTTTGCGTATACGTACTTCGTGATAAAAAAGCAAACGTGCTAAAAAAAGCAAATCCCGAAAAAAAGTATTTGAACCGAGTGGGAATAGCAGCCTCAAAAAAGATCGGAGGCGCCGTAGAAAGAAATCGCGCAAAGAGAGTCATACGCGAGGCGTACAGGCTCATCGAAGCGAGCATAGGCATAAAAAAGGGCAATCTTGTCGTTATTGCGGCGAGAAGTGCGGCTACGGTCAACAAAATGCAGGACGTTATGCGTGACTTGCAGTATTGTCTCAAACGGCTCGACGTGCTTGAAAAATCAGAAAAAAGGGGAGAAGGAGATGCTTAAGCGTATCGTCCTTTGGCCGGTGAGATTTTATCAGCGGTGTATATCCCCGAAGAAGCCCCCATGCTGCAGATTCAGACCTACCTGCTCACAGTATTGTATTGAAGCGGTGGAGGAGTGGGGGATAATTCGCGGCCTTGCTCTCGCCATCTGGCGCATCCTCAGATGCAATCCGTGGTCCGCGGGCGGCTATGATCCCGTTCCTCAGAATAAGCGAAAGAGGAACAAGAAAAAACAAGAGAGAAAGTAATTTAAAATGAGCTTTTTTGATTATATCTCAATGCCCTTTGGCTATCTTATGCAGTTCTGCTGCTGGATCAGCCCCGGGCACAACTACCTGATCGCTCTGATATACTTTACCATTATCATTCAGGCGATCCTCTGCCTGCTTTTCGGTATAAAGCAGCAGAAAAATATGATAAAGCAGGCAAGCATCGCTCCTATGGCGGCGGCTCTCCGTAAGAAGTATCAGGGAAGAGACGACCCCAAAACAAGACAGCAGATGCAGCAGGAGACAATGGAGCTTTATCAGAAGTATGGCTACAGCCCCCTTTCCGGCTGTC
>JAFXFQ010000189.1 GCA_017520365.1 Clostridia bacterium | reverse complement strand
TGTGAGAACACTGCCTGCTGGGGCCTTATCAAATTCATCGATCATCTCCTGTCGGCGCGAAGGAGATACGGAGCCGTTTATGGAATTCACACACCTTTCACCAAGGAAGGAATTAATGGTTCTGAGCGTGTCCAAAAAGAACGAGAAAACAATGACCTTTCTGTCTTCTGCTTCAGCCTCCTCCACGATCTCCATAAGTCGCTTTGCCTTTGATGACTTATGTGGATCGCCTACGTTCCACGAAACTCTTCGTGCATCTGCGTATCTTCTCTGAAGCACGCTCTTTTCGTATATCTTTTCCTCCTCAGGCAAAAGTGTACACCATTCCTTATTTTCAATAAGATCGGGAAGCTCGGTCAATACGTCTTCCCTTCTTCTTCTGTAATAAACAGGTGCGATCTTTTCTCTGAACTGTGGTGCCGACGGCATTACCGCAATATTTCGAACGTCATTTGCGATTTTTGGCTGAAGATGGCTGATAAGCTCGATCATTTCATCGACCTTATTTTCAAGAGCTGTACCTGTCATAAACAGAATACGCTCAGCGTGCTTTGAAAGCTTTACGGTGTTGATGCTTCGTCTCGCTTCGGGATTCTTTATGTAATGAGCCTCGTCCACAACCAGCATTGAAAATCTGAAATCGTCGTTTAACGAAAAATGCCCCGTTGTTTCATACGTGGTAACAGCAATACCTCCATTACTCAGCCATTCGCTGAGAGCCCCTTCTCTGCCCGATCCATGTATCTTTACAGCCTTGAGCGTTGAGTGCTTACCGATCTCTCTGCACCAATTTGTTATAACACTTGCAGGACAAACTACCGCAAAATGAGTTGCTCCCATATTCCTGAGGGATACCATAGCTGCTATGGCCTGTATCGTCTTACCGAGACCCATTTCATCACCGAGAAGCACCCTCTTTTGGTGTAGAATATATTTAACTCCCCATTCCTGATACCGCCTGAGCGAGCAACGCAGCCCCTCGGGAAGCACTCCCTCATTACGTATCTCCGATGCAAGCTCATCAGGCAGACCGTATACAGAATCATCAGTGCCGAGAAGTCCGGGTACTATCTGTTCTATAACAGTAAAATACTGAACTGAATTTTCGGAAAAATCGTTCCACGCTTCATTGGCAGGCAACCGCAAGAGTCTGTCTGCCTCTAAAATCTGATGATTTACATTAAGAAAATACTCTCCTCGGCTTAGTTGATATAGAGTAGAGTAAGCATTTTCGGCTTTTTCTTTTGCGCTCTTTGATGAAAACAACCATCTGAGACCGTTAGCAGCGGGGCCCAGATCAAGGATCGCATCGTTGACAGTATCACCATTATAGAGTAATAGCTCCTTTGCGGCATCTGCAACCTTCAAGCTTTTATGGTATGAAAAGACAGCTCGTACAAGCTCGGTCGCCGCATAGCTTCTGTCATCTGCGCTGAGCCTGATCTTTGCATTCCGTCTTGCATCGTCCACATATTGATCAACTACCTCTTTTATTATGGCGGCACCTTCATCGCTGATACCCTTCACTGCTATAAGCCGATTAATATCAGCTCCGTAAACGTCAGCAAAACTGCAATAGCCGTTATCGCGAAGAGTTTTTGTTTTTATTCCTCGCTTATCGCGGTTAAGCTCCTCAACAGGAATATCGCGAAGAAGCGCCATAACCTGTGCAACCGCAAGCTTTTCTGCTGCAACGCTGACTTTATCTCTGTATTCATTTTCAAACTCAGATACAGCTTTCAGCTTATTTAGATAAGTCTTATGCTTTGTTATAAGACGCTTTGCGTCTCTTGAAGAAAAGCCTCTTGCCATCACACCCTCCGACTATCTTTTTTACTATTATAGCATAGCAAAAAACGATTTACAACAGAAAAGGCGGCAGTAATCTGCCACCTTTTTATATATTAAAGATCAAGCTTCAGATCTCCGTCCTTTATAAGTCCCGTGCGGCGCATTACAGCACCGAAAACAAATGAAAGAACGGCAGGGAGAACCAAGCATACCAAAACAAGGCCTACCCAGAACATTGCATCCTTATCTGCGGTTGCGGTGATTGCACCGAGAGGACCAACGAGACCGCAGGTACCCATACCTGCAGAAACACCGGTACAATGGAGCTTGAATACAACCGTTGCAATAGGTCCGGTTATGGCTGACGCAAGAATAGCGGGGAGCCAGACAACAGGCTTTCTGATAATATTACCCATCTGAAGCATAGATGTGCCCAGGCCCTGCGCAAGAAGACCGCCCATCTTATTTTCCCTATAGCTTATAACGGCAAATCCAACCATTTGAGCACAGCATCCTGCAAGTGCAGCACCGCCCGCAACTCCTGCTATACCGATCATTGAACAGATAGCTGCCGATGATATGGGGAGCGTCAGGATAATACCTACGATCACAGAAACTATAATACCCATAGGAATGGGATGAAGCTCAGTTGCATTGTTTATAAATTCACCGAGATAGTACATAGCGTAAGCAACACCGGGGCATACAAGCTTTGCTACGGCGACACCTGAGAGAATGGTAACGGAAGGAGTGAGGATAATATCGACCTTTGTGCTTCCGGCCTCAAGCTTACCAAGCTCACAGGCAATCAGAACCGCGATAAATGCACCGGCAGGGCCTCCCGTTACGGGAGAGGCGACACCGGCCACCGTTGTACCTATCATATAGC
>JAFXFQ010000188.1 GCA_017520365.1 Clostridia bacterium | reverse complement strand
GCCGGAAATGATTTTCTCGGATGGGTCGATCTTCCCGTAAACTACGATAAAGAAGAGTTTGCAAGAATCAAAGTCGCAGCAGAAAAGATCAAAAAGATGTGCGACGTTTTCGTCGTAATCGGTATCGGCGGTTCTTACCTTGGCGCAAGAGCAGCTATTGAATTTGTTAAATCCCCCCTTTATAATAACCTCAAGAAGGATACTCCGGACGTATATTTCGCCGGAAACTCTATCAGCTCATCCGCACTCAGCGATATTCTCAAGCTGTGCGAAGGCAAGGACGTTTGCATCAACGTTATCTCCAAGTCCGGTACAACTACCGAGCCTGCAGTTACCTTCAGAATCTTCCGTGAGCTTCTCGAAAAGAAGTACGGTGAAGAAGGCGCAAGAGAGAGAATCTTCGTTACAACAGACCGTGCTCGCGGCAAGCTCAAGGAATTCTCCACAGATAAGGGATACGAAACATTCGTAGTTCCGGATGACATCGGTGGCAGATATTCCGTACTTACAGCAGTTGGTCTCCTTCCCATCGCAGTATCCGGTTGTGATATTGACGCTATGATGAAGGGCGCGGCTGACGCAAGAGTTAAGTATTCCGAACCCTCAGCAAAGACAAACGAATGTATCCGTTATGCTGCGATCCGCAACGTAATGTATAATAAAGGCAAGACAATGGAGATCCTGGTAGCTTATGAGCCCGCCGCACAGATGCTCTGTGAATGGTGGAAGCAGCTCTACGGCGAAAGCGAAGGTAAAGACAAAAAGGGACTTTATCCCTCATCCGTTATCTTCTCAACAGACCTCCACTCCCTCGGACAGTACGTTCAGGAAGGCCTCCGCACAATGTTCGAAACAGTAATAGACTTCAAGAAGTCCTCTGATACTGTTGTGATCCCTGACGATCCTGCTAACATTGACGGACTTAACTTCCTCTCCGGCAAGGAACTTCACGACGTAAACAGAATGGCTATGACAGGTACACTGTTTGCACATAATGATGGTGGAGTTGCTAACGTAGTACTTGAGGTTGAAGACAGAAGCGAATATTCATTCGGATATCTCGTATACTTCTTCGAACTGGCGTGCGCTGTTTCCGGATACATGCTCGGCGTTAATCCCTTTGACCAGCCCGGCGTTGAGGCATACAAGAAGAATATGTACGCACTCCTCGGAAAGCCCGGCTATGAAGAACAGAAAAAAGCTCTCGAAGCTAGAATTAAATAAATACACCTGAAAACGGAGGAAAATCATGATTAAGTTAATTATCGGCAAGAAAGGTTCCGGCAAGACCAAGACACTCATCGAAATGGTAAACAACGCACTCGCTACATCCAAGGGTTCCGTTGTTTGCATCGAAAAGGGCGACAAGCTCAAGTTTGATATCAACTACAAGTGCCGTCTCATCGACACAGAAGCTTACAATGTAGATTCTGCACGTTCTCTCTACGGCTTTATTGCAGGTATTCTTGCAAGCAATCACGACGTTACCGATATCTTTGTTGACTCTGCTCTTAAGATCTGTAAGAATGACGCAGAAGGCTTCGATATGTTCCTTGACGAACTCGACGCACTTAACTGCAAGTACAACGTAAACATCGTAATCACCTCTTCTCTCGCAGTTGCAGATGCATCCGCAACAGTAGCCAAGTACGTTGGTTAATCTGTCGAGCTTTGAGAGTTGAGAAACATAAAAATCAGACCGTCTTCGGACGGTCTTTTTTTGTTGTCAAAAGGTATTCGACGTGCATAGTATGATAAGGAAGAAGCTCCTGAAAATGGGAAAGTTCTTCTTTTGAGTCATAAACAATGAAAGGCATGGAATATAAAATGGCTGAATACAGAAATACATGCGGCAATTCCAGAGAACGGGATATGGTGTGTATTGACGCCTATCGCGTACTTGATTCTTGCCGCGATAAAGATTGCTTTGAAGACGTCCGTGTGTATCTGACTTGTGTCGGTCAGGAGATAATAGAACGAACCACAGTTGTTAGAGCCAAAAGTGCAAAGGTAGTCTGGTCTTGTATAAACATCGACAGCGTACCGTTCAATAAAGGCTTTTATCAGCTGTTTATCAAGATTTACACAAAAATCTGCTTTGAAGCGTGCATAGGACCGGGAAATTTACAGGAATTTGAAGGAATCGGAGTTGTGGAAAAGAAGGTTATCCTCTTTGGAGGTGAAGGAAACGTAAACGTGTTCAAGAGCGAACAGCAGACAAACGGCTTCTGCTCCTGCGGCACGTCACTTTCCCAGAAAGCAACCTCGTTGCCAATCGCTGTTCTTGAGGTTGTAGATCCCATTATACTGAATACCAAGGTCACAGAGCCTCATAAGCTGTGCAAATGCTGTTGCTGCTGTACAATAGACGAGATCCCCGACTGTGTATGCGCAGGACTTTCACACGATCTTGTAGACACACGAGACGCAAACATTCTTACCGTGTCTCTCGGATTCTTCTCAGTAGTAAGAATTGAACGTCCGGCACAGTATCTTGTAAATGCTGTAGAATACTGCGTACCCGAAAAGGAGTGCGTTCTTCCCGCAGAGGACGATCCTTGCGCATTGTTCAGAAAAATGGCGTTTCCCGTGGCTGAATTTTGCTCTAGCGGGGATGCTTCACCGCAGTCATGCAGCGATACAGGCAAAAAATGCGGATGCCAGTAATACCGTAAGTAACCATCAAACGAATAATTGCATCGGGGGAGTCTGAGAGATCAAATTCCCCCGTCTTGTTGCGCCCTGAATATTGAGATGCGAGGAAAAAAGAGTCCATATTTCGATATTTTTTTCCTGTAGCCCTTGCATTTGTCGG
>JAFXFQ010000187.1 GCA_017520365.1 Clostridia bacterium | reverse complement strand
CTTTTTTTCAAAAAAGCGACCGTATCTCCTATTCTTCAAACTACGATTTATCGCCATTGACCGTGGGAAAATTTTATGGTACAATTCAAATACAGTGATAGAAGAAAGAGGAAAACCATATGCCGTTTGAAATAGTACGCAACGATATAACCCGTATGGCGGTGGATGCTATAGTCAATGCTGCGAATGCATCTCTTTTAGGGGGCGGCGGTGTGGATGGAGCGATCCACCGTGCTGCGGGGCCGGAGCTTCTCAAGGAATGCAAGGCCTTGGGAGGCTGCAAAACGGGTGCGGCGAAGATAACGAGGGGCTACAAGCTGCCTGCAAAATATATAATTCACACCGTTGGGCCTGTATACAGAGATGGCAAAAGCGGAGAAAGCGAGCTTTTGCGCTCCTGCTATAGTGAAAGCCTTGCTCTTGCAAAGGCATATTCCTGCGAAAGCGTAGCCTTTCCCTTAATATCCGCAGGTGCCTACGGATATCCCAAGGCAGAGGCGCTCAGGATCGCTGTTGACACTATTACCGAGTTTCTCTCCGCAAATGATATGACGGTATATATGGTTGTGTTCGACAGGGCATCATTTGATATTGGTGAAGAGCTTTACAGGGACATTGCCGAATACATAGACGACCGATATGAGAAAAAGCACAGAATTCTTCGCCAAGGGCGAGATATTTGCGGTGAGGCACAGGCGAGGAGCTTTGCATCTTTTGCTCCGAAGGCAGCTTTTGAAGAGGACAGCGCGCCTATGGTGGCGGGCGGCGCTTTTGATGACCTCAGCTTTGAGCTTGATGAAAGCTTTTCACAGATGCTCCTCAGAAAAATCGATGAAAAGGGTATGACGGATGCTCAGTGCTACAAAAAGGCAAACATTGACCGAAAGCTGTTTTCAAAGATAAGAAGTGATGTCAATTATAAGCCATCAAAGCCAACGGCTATTGCCTTTGCAATTGCCCTTGAGCTCCCTCTGTGGGAAACAGAGGAGCTGCTGAAAAAAGCAGGATTTGCCCTTTCTCACAGCAACAAATTCGATATAATCATTGAGTATTTTATCAAAAAAGGTAATTACAGCATTTTTGCGATCAATGAGGCTCTGTTTGCCTTTGATCAAAGCTTGCTTGGAGGTTGATATGAAAAGAGTAAGGATAACCGTAATGCGTAAGGCTCGATACGATGACCTTATCGAAAAATATGAAAACCCCATTGAGCACGCCTGTGACTTAGAAGAAGGCCGGGTGTTCATCTGTGAGGGGCACAAAAAGCCTGAGGGCTTTTGCGACAGCGCATGGGAAAGCCTCTCTCCCTTTGTGATGACTCTTGCATATGGCGGCGAGGATTTCTTTGACGGCTGGATGAAAAACAAGAGATCTGCAATGATCTCCTGCAATGACGGCTTCCGCCCTGTCAGCTTCCTTGTTGAGGTAGCGGAGTAAGAAATAAACAGAAAAAATGCATCCGTGCAGACGAAAAATCAACTGTCTGATAATTTGTCGCTCCACGGGCGACCAAACCTCTCTTTTTAAGGTGTATGATAAAGACACCAAATGAAAGAGAGGTTTTTAAAATGAAAAAGATCAACAATAACGTAACGGAGCTTGTATTTATCCTTGACAGAAGCGGATCTATGGCAGGTCTTGAGGCCGACACTATCGGAGGATTTAACGCTATGATCGAAAAGCAGAAGAAGGAGGACGGCAAGTGCTTAGTCTCCACCGTGCTTTTCGACCACGAAAGCACAGTCCTCCACGACAGAAGGGATCTGAAAGACGTTCCCTCGATGACTGACCGTGACTACACGGTGCGCGGCTGCACAGCCCTCATAGATGCCATAGGCGGAGCGATCCACCACATTGGCAACGTTCATAAGTACGCCCGCCCGGAGGACGTTCCCGAGCATACCATGTTTGTTATCACCACCGACGGTATGGAGAACGCAAGCAAGCAGTATACCGCCGAAAGGGTAAAGAAAATGATAGAAAGACAGAAGGAAAGATATGGCTGGGAGTTTCTCTTCCTGGGCGCAAATATCGATGCTGTTGAAACGGCGGCTACCTTTGGCATTGGAGCTGACCGTGCGGTTGACTATCACCCGGACGGTGAGGGCACGAGAAAGAACTTTGAGGCTATTGGCGGCGCGATCCGTGCTATGAGATGCAGCGCACCCATCGGTGCATCCTGGAAGGAGGACATTGAAGAGGACTATAAAAAAAGACACAGATGACAGCTTCTTTTTGCTGTCGAAAAGCTTGAAAGCCCCTGAGAAAAAAGCCTCTGAGAAATCAGGGGCTTTCTTTAATACTTATTACTTTAATCGAGATTTTTGAGTATCTCAGCCACAAGCTGATAAAGACGTGCGGTAGAGGTAACGTTCAGGCGCTCTCTCGTTGAATGAACGTCACGGAGATCGGGGCCGAAGGAGATGCAGTCAAGTTCGGGAATACGCTCTGAGAAGAGTCCGCACTCAAGTCCGGCGTGGATGGCCATTACCTCGCCGTCGCAGCCGCTTAGCGACTTGTATGCTCGGAGAGTCGTATCACGGAGTGGTGAAACACGGGCATACTGCCAGGCTGGATAGTCTCCGTGAACGCTTATCCTGCCGCCGGCCATTTCAACGGTTGCCTGAACTCTTCTGATAAGCTCCTTTTTCTGAGTGGTGACAGATGAGCGCACTGCAAAGCTGAAGGTGAGCTCATCCCTAAGCAGCTTCAACACTCCCATATTGAGAGAGGTTTGAACAAGTCCCTTGATGTCTGCGCTCATTTCCTGAACGTGGTAGGGGAGAACAAACAGGCAAGCTGCGAGACGGCGTGTGTCTTCTGCGGTGACAGCATCTCCCTGAGCGCTGCCTTCCTTGAATTCAAAGCTTATATCAGGGTCTGCCGTTGCAAATTCCGCCCTTATATCGGCAGCCTCTTCCTTAGCCAGGGAGATAACGTCTGTCGCAATGTCCTCTCCGAAGGCTATCTGCATAACTGCGCTTTTGGGAATAACGTTGTCAAGCTCGCCTCCCTCCAGAGACAAAAGGCGAACAGGAAGCTTTTCGGCAAGACGGTAAAGGATTCTTCCCATAATGCGGTTGGCGCTTGCACGGCACTTATCTATCTCAACGCCTGAATGACCGCCGCGAAGGCCTGAGATGCTGATCTCAAGGGAGAAAAGACCGTTAACGTCACCTCTTTCGGCAGGCAAAGCGCAGTTGACTCTTGCACCGCCTGCACACCCCACGGTGAAAACGCCCTCCTCCTCGGAATCGAGGTTGATGAGACGCTTGCCCTTAAGGCAGGACATATCGAGGCCAACGGCACCGTCCATACCTGTTTCCTCGTCTACAGTGAATACTGCTTCTATGGGAGGATGGGAAAGTGTGTTGTCGTCAAGAATGGCCATAATGATGGCGATAGCGACAATGTTGTCTCCGCCGAGTGAGGTACCCTTGGCACGTATCCACTCTCCGTCCGTCACAAGACGGACAGGCTCCTTTTCCATATCTATGGTGCAGTCTGCATCCTTTGCACAGACCATGTCCAGATGTCCCTGAAGAATGACGGGGGCACATTCCGCGCGGTCGTCACTCGCATCCTTGAAAATGATCACGTTGTTAAGGTCGTCCCGAATGTGGGTAAAGCCTTTTTCTCTTGCAAAATCAACACAAATGTTGCTGATGGCTCTTGTGTTGCCCGAACCGTGGGGCACACTTGAAAGAAGCTCAAAATATTTAAAAACTTTTTCCGGCTTTAGTCCATGAAGTACGCTCATATATATCTCCGTGTGTTTTTTATTAATTATAACCCAACGAGCCTCCGTTGTCAAAGGGTAACAGAGCGATAAATTAGAGTTTGAAGAGTAGATTGATCAGTCGGTAGGGGACGGCGCCCTCGACG
>JAFXFQ010000186.1 GCA_017520365.1 Clostridia bacterium | reverse complement strand
GTATCCGTTTAGCCTTTGCCGACAGAGATATCACCGATATGACCCTTCGGGTGTCGGTGGGATAATAAATACTATTGGAGACAGCTATGAAAAAAAGAGACCTGCCCGTATTCGTTATAAACCATCAGGACCTGACGTGGCGCCGCTGCTTTGACCGCCCGTTGGAGCACAGAGGGGAAAGCTACGTTTCATATGCCCATCTGCAAAAGCATTATATTTTGGAAAACATGCGCCTTTGTGAAACGCACCCCGAGTACCGATTTTCCATCGAGTGCGTGGCAACTCTGCGCCATTTTCTGAAAAACAATCCCGAATACAGGGAAAGGATACAGAAGCTCTTTGATGAAAACAGGCTTCATATCCCCTTCACCGGTCACAATATCGTGGATTCAAACCTGATAGACGGTGAATCCATTATCCGAAGCTACCTTTTCGGCTATAACTACCTGAAGGATAATTTCGGGTACACCGCCGAAGGCTTTGACAGAAACGATTCCTTCGGCAACTCCGCTCAGCTCCCACAGATAGCAAGGGGCTTCGGCATAGACTATGCCTATAACGTTGTCTATACCAACCTTGAGGGCAATTATTGGAGAGGTCTTGACGGCTCTACCCTTGCAAAGGTGGACCCGAAGCTTGCTTCAATTTGCGGCGGATATGCTAAATATCGCCCCTGCCCCGCCTGTCACGGTAAGGGAGACAGCTCCTGCCCTGAGTGCAACGGCCTTCTCATTGACGTTCCCTATGCGGAGCGACGCAGATTCCACCTGGGCGTTGATGAAAACGATCCTCAGAATGAAGACCTGCAAGGATATCTCTATCTTTCCGCTGAGGAGCTTCTCCCATGCAAGGAGATTTTCTCCTTTGCAGAAGGAAATGGGGATAAATACAATATTTATTTTTCAAATTGGGCAGAGGTCGCAAGAAAATATTACGCCGACCGTATCGCAAATGCAGATAACGCTCCCGAGGAGGAGATTCACCCCTCCCCCGAGGTAAACTGCAACAATACGGGCACATACGTTTCCCGTATTAAAGCAAAGCAGAACGTAAGAAGTATAGAAAGCCGCATTTACGGCCTTGAGACTCTTATGCTTATGAGAAAGCTGTCCGGCAGAAGCCTTCCCGAATTTGATTTTGAGGAGCTTTGGTCGAAGATCCTTTTCACAATGTTCCATGATGCGGTCACCGGCACTATGGTGGATGCGGCATACGACGAGCTTTGCGATATCCACCGCGAGATAGACGAGACCCTCACCGCACTTGAAAAGGAGCTTCTCCCCGAGGGAGACGGAATCTGGGTAGTGAATCCCTACGGCTCCGAGATAACAAATACCGTTGTCCTCCCTTGCCCCGAGGGATATGCTCCCTACACAAAGGACGGGGTGCGTCCGGCAATTATCAGGAGAGACGGTGATAGAGTCACGGTCTCTGTAAAGCTTGCTCCCTTCTCATCAGTTGAGCTCCGGCTTCGTGAATATAAAGAAGAAAAATTCGGTCATAAATTCGCATATGCACAGCGCCGCGGCGTTGCCGCAGTGCTGAGAAACGATGCAGACGACAGCACTGCAGAGACCACGGGCGAAGCATTCACCATTGAAAACGATTTTTACCGTATCACCGCCGACAGCCATGGTATTTCCGAAATATTTGATAAAGAGCTTGGCGTTGCAGTTTGCCGGGAAAGCGAATATAAGATAGGCGAATGGATTCTTGAGCACGACGAGGGAAGCCCCTGGGCCACCCTTTCCACAGATATGCGCCGTATGCCCATCTCCGACGTCACCTTCCTCGTGTATTTTGAGCGCACGGAGGATTATCAGCGTCTTGTGTACAGCCACACAAAGAGATATTGGGGATATGCCGTTGATGCAGGATATGAGATATTCTATACAGTTACCCTGCCGCAAGGAGAGAAAAAGGTCCTCTTTGAGGCGGATGTGGATTGGGACACTCAGAACCATCGCCTGAGAATAGCATTCCCTACCCCTCTGAAGGGCCGAAGCGTTTACGAGATCCCCTACGGAGTTCTTGAAAGAAAGCCCTACGAAATGAATATCGTGTGGCCCCACGGCCCCTCAAACTGGGCAGGAGCCGCAGGCGATTATCCTGCCATAGGCTTTGCAGGCGTTGAGGGCAAGGAGGCAAGCCTTGCCGTCTTTAACCGAGGTACCCCCTCCTATCAGATAGCACCGGATAAGAACGGAAACGATACTATCCTGCTCTCCGTTCTCAGAAGCCCCTCTGTGGGAACATATCTCCACGAGCCCGAGTCCTACAGCATGACAGACTATGACAGAATGCGTGATCCGGGTCACCATCACTTTGAATATGCCCTCACCTCCTACGGCAAGGGCTTTGAAGAGAATTCTGCCGTTGCCGACAGCTTCTCCTATAACAGAAGGCTCTTTGTTTCAAGCTCTGAGCCGACGCTCGCAAGCCTTCCCACCGTTTCAGAAGGTACAGTTCGTATTTCTGCCGTTAAGGCAGCAGAGAACGGCGAGGGATACATCCTTCGTCTCTGCGAATATCACGGAAGGAGCAGTACCGCCGAAATAATTGCCCCTGAAGGAATCAAAGAGGTGTACGAGACAGACCTGAAGGAGGATATTATCCGTCTCCTCCCCATAGAAAACGGAAGAGTGAGCCTCGCCGTTGAGCCCTTTAAGATAAAAACACTTCTCTTCAAGTAAAAAATCGCCCCACCGGGGCGATTTCAGACTGTCGAAAAAGG
>JAFXFQ010000185.1 GCA_017520365.1 Clostridia bacterium | reverse complement strand
TGACCCGCAAAAGCGGAACAAGAATTGCCTTTGACTACGCCACAAAGCAGAACCAAACGGTTATTAACCTATTAACATAAGAACAGCCGCTGAGGTTTCGATCGAAACCTCAGCGGCAGCTTTAATTATACTTCCTCAAAATAGACCTTGTAGCTTTGCTTATCACCGCAGGGAAGGTATGTGAGATTTATACCGCTGTACATAAGGAATGCACCGGAGTTGACCTTGCCGTTTGCAGAGTTTTTGTACATCTTTTCGGGATCAAGTCCGCGCAGACGAAGGAAGAATCTTTCCATGGTCACGTATCTCGTGCTGACAACTGTGACAAGGGCCTCCTTTTTGTCGGGGGATACTATCTCCCAGGCAACTCGTCTCTTGCCGTCCCATGGGGAGATGAGCCTGTAAAGGTCGCCGCAGCGGATAAGCTCGTAATACTTGTGGTAGTCTGCGATCTGCTCCTTTATAAGATTCTTGTCTGCCGCGGTGAGACGGGTGGGGTCAAGCTCGTAGCCGAATGTTCCCCAAAGAGCAACGTCCCCCTTAACGTCAAAACCCGTGCGGGGGCAGAAGGATACGTGAGCGTCCATAGAAGAAGCAGGATAGCAAAGGGAGGTGCCGAACTGAATTGCAAGGCGCTCAATGGGGTCAGTGTTGTCGCTTGTCCAAATCTGGGGAGAATAGTAAAGCATTCCGGGGTCAAAGCGTCCGCCGCCGCCGGCGCAGTTCTCAAGAAGAATGTTGGGGTATTTTTTTGTGATTCGGTCCATAAGATCGTAGGTACCCAGCATAAAACGGTGATAAAGCTCACCGTGACGCTCGGCGGACAGGGTTGCAGAGCCCACCTCTGTGAGATTTCGGTTGAAATCCCATTTGAGGTAGTCTATCTCGCAGGTGGAAAGAACCGAGCACATCTGCTCAAAAATATTGTCAACCACCTCAGGGCGGCTCATATCGAGAACGTACTGGTGGCGGCATTCGCAGTGCTCACGTCCCTCAACGTGGAGGCACCAGTCCGGATGAGCACGATAAAGCTCAGAATCCCGGCTTATCATCTCCGGCTCATACCAGATGCCGAACTTAAGACCGATTTCGTGAACACGCTTTACAAGGCTCTGAAGGTTGATCTTTGACTCGTAAACAAACCAGTCTCCGAGGCTTGACCAGTCGTTGTCGCGATGACCGAACCATCCGTCGTCCATAACAAGCATCTCGATACCCAGGTCTTTTGCCTCCTTTGCAAAGCTGACAAGCTTCTCCTCGTCAAAATCGAAGTACGCTGCCTCCCATGAGTTTATGAGAAGGGGGCGCTTTTCTGTTTTGTATCTTCCTCTTATGAGATTGTTTGAATAGAATCGGTGGAAAATGCGGCTCATCTCGCCGAGACCGCCGTCTGTGTAAACGAGAACGGTCTCCGGGGTAAAAAACTCCTCACCGGGAGCGAGTATCCACTCAAACTGCTCCGGATTAAAGCCCACGGTAACACGGGTCGTGTCAAAATAGTCAACCTCACAGCCCATTTCATAGCTGCCGGAATAAACAAAGTTAAAGCCGTATGTATCTCCGGATTCCTCGGTGGAGCCGTCGCGTACAAGGGCGATAAAGGGATTCTGCTCGTGGCCTGATGCGCCGCGGCGGGAAATGATGGACTGGCGGTTGTGAGAAAGGTGATTGAAGGCAAAGTTTCTCTCGTTGTTATGCTTTCCGTAAAGATTCACCATAGAAAAATCGGGTGAGGAAAGATTGATAACGGCGGAGCAGATATCTTCAATTATAAAAGTCTTTTCGCCGCAGTTTTTGAGGTGTGCACTTTTAGTGATAACGTTTATATCCTTGAATACAGTATAAACAAGAGTAAGCTCGCCGCCCGTTACCTTGTCCACCATTGTGATCTCAAGGGTATCGGCCTCATTGTCACAGTTGGTATAAGTGGAGGGAAGGCCGGGAATTTGAGGCTTGCCTGCATATATTCTGTGGGATGAATATCTGAAATCCGTTGCAGTATTACCTTCAGAGCTTCTTATTCGTATAGCAGTTCTGCGATAATCTCCCGTTCCGAAGGAAGAATATTCAAGAGGGGTTGTGTCCATCGTAAAGCAGTCCGCTCCTCCGTTTCTTGAGGGATTGAAGGACGCGGTGCGTGTTGCATAGATCTCGTAGTGCGGAAAATCTGTATCGGGTATCTTTTTTCCGTAATGATGTGTTACAAGGTATCCAAGCGGATATACGCTCATGCAGTAAGAGGAGCTACCGGCAGTCAGATTAAAGGTTTTCGTTGATTCGTTATAGAAAATAGACATATATTACCTCCCGGAATTCTATAAAACAATTTTAGCATCAAAAAGTAGTTTCGTCAATCATTTGTTGAGCATAAAGGTGATTCTCAACAATCATTTATAATTCAAACAAATTATTGCAAAAGCATATAAATAAATGTATAATTATAAAAACATATTTATATAAAAAGGACGGAACCTTATGGATAAGAAATATGAAGCCCTGTTTACCCCTTGGAAAATAGGAAACGTTGAGATCAAAAACAGAATCGTAATGTGCCCTATGGGAGGAACAAGCCTTTTCGGTTGGTTTGAGCTTTCAGGATGCCATTTTGATAAGGAGGCCGCAAAGCTCTTCCTTGAAAGAGCTAATAACAACGTGGGCCTTATCATCCCCGGAATCGCTCCCCTTCGCGATACCTTCTTCGGCAAGTGGCTCTGGCAGAACAAAAAGATGTTCCGCGAGCTGAAGGAGTTTATGGATGAGATACATAAGACAGGCGCAAAGCTCTTCATTCAGCTTACGGCCGGTATGGGCCGCTCCTGGGCTATCACCGAGCTTGTTGCACCCCTCCACAAAAATAAGCTCACAAGAGCACTTGTAAAGCCTATAATCGATACGAGCCATGAGCTCGCTTGCCCCAGCCCTCAGCCCTCACGCTGGGCTCACGATATCATTTGCCCCGAGATGACCGTGAAGCAGATCCACGAAATTATAGAGGCCTTTGCAAAAACTGCAAAGCTTTGTAAGGAGGCAGGGGTTGACGGCGTTGAGGTGCACGCAGTTCACGAGGGATACCTTCTCGATCAGTTTGCAATCGAGTTCTTCAATAAGAGAACAGACGAATACGGCGGCAGCTTTGAAAACCGTTACAGATTTGCAAAGGAAGTAGTAACAGCAATCAAGGAGGCGTGCGGCAAGGATTACCCCGTATCACTTCGCTACTCCGTGGAGTCCAAGATGAAGGGGTTCTGCGAGGGCGCAATGCCCGGCGAGGATTATACCGAGGTGGGCCGTGCTATGGAGGAGTCCGAGAAAGCGGTTAAGTATCTGCAGGATGCAGGCTACGA
>JAFXFQ010000184.1 GCA_017520365.1 Clostridia bacterium | reverse complement strand
TGATGCCCAGTCCGCAAATGCGGAATGGGCATTTCATTAATTTTCATTAATCATTCAATGCTTTCTTTACTGCCTTATGCCAGCCTGCGAGAAGCTCTTCTCTCTTTTCCTTTGTGACAGACGGCTTAAATTCCTTAAAACCATCCTTGTCCGCTACCAGAGAGATCTCTGCGGTATCCTTCCAGAATCCGGAGGCAAGGCCTGCCAAAAATGCCGCTCCTCTTGCCGTTGACTCAACGCTTGCGGGGCGCACGACCTTTACGCCTGAGGCATCTGCCTGGAACTGCATGAGAAAATCGTTTGCCGAGGCTCCTCCGTCCACTCTGAGGGCACAAATGCTCTCACCAAGGTCCTTCTCCATAGCTGAAAGAACGTCTATTGACTGATATGCCATAGATTCAAGAGCCGCGCGAACGATGTGGGCTCTGCCGGCGCCACGGGTCAGGCCTGTGATAATACCTCTTGCATCCTGATTCCAATATGGTGCGCCGATACCGGTAAATGCAGGGACGAAATAGCACCCGCAGGTATCGGGTACGCTTTTGGCTACGGTCTCACTTTCGGGAGCGGAGCTGATAAGCTTCATTTCATCACGAAGCCACTGAATAGCCGCTCCTGCTACAAAAACGCTTCCTTCGAGGGCATATGCGGGGCGCTGCCCCTCTAACTGCCACGCCACGGTGCTGACAAGGCCGCTTTCTGAGGCGATTGGAGCCTCTCCCGTATTCATCAGCATAAAGCATCCCGTTCCGTATGTATTTTTCACGCTTCCCTTCTCAAAGCAGCACTGGCCGAAGAGTGCCGCCTGCTGGTCTCCTGCAGCACCGCCGATAGGAATAGGTGCACCGAAAAGGGAGGGTCTGCACTCACCGTATATTGCAGACGAGGGCATAACCTTAGGGAGCATTTTCTCGGGAACACCGATAATATCGCAAAGCTCCCTATCCCACGCCATGGTATTTATATTGAAAAGCATAGTTCTCGATGCGTTGGAAACGTCTGTTGCGTGAACACGGCCACCGGTCAGATTCCAGATAAGCCATGAATCGATGGTACCGAAGCAAAGCTCTCCCGCCTCTGCCCTCTCACGGGCACCCTCTACGTTATCAAGTATCCAGGCGACCTTGGGACCTGAGAAATACGCGTCGGGAACCAAGCCTGTTTTCTCACGGATAATTGAGGAAAGGCCCTTTTCCTTTAAGGAATTGCAGAAGCGAGCGGTGCGACGGCACTGCCACACGATGGCGTTACATATGGGTTTTCCCGTTTTTCTATCCCACACAACGCAGGTCTCACGCTGATTTGTGATTCCCACTGCGGCGATCTCGGCGGCAGTTGCCCTGCAATTTGCCATCGCCTCGTCAACACACAGCTTTTGCAGCCGCCAGATCTCATCGGCATCGTGCTCGACCCACCCTGCCTTGGGGAATATCTGGCGAAATTCGTGCTGAGCCAAGGCCGCGATCCTTGCGTCCTTATCAAATATGATACAGCGCACGCTGGTGGTGCCGCTGTCAATAGCTACAATATATTTTTTCATATCACACACGGTCTGTAATAAAGGACAGAATATCCCTATAGACCTCTTCCTTATTCTTTTCGTTTATAATTTCATGTCGGCCGCCATCATAAAGCTTCAGGGTCACGTCCTTAATGCCCGAAGAGCTGCAAAGCTCAAAGTACGCTCTCGGTCCCTTTCCGTTTTCTCCCACCGGGTCAGCAGCTCCCGCAGTTACAAGCACGGGCAGGTCCTTTCTGATCTTATCCGTATCCGTTTTTTTCGCAAGATAGATCAGAGTATCATACAACGCCTTAAAGCCTGCCGCCCTGAAGGTATAGGAGCAGAAGGGGTCTGCCTCATATTTTTTCACAACCTCACGGTCGGAGGATATCCACGCATGAGGCCCCTCTGACTTATCAAAGCCCTTATTGTAGCCCGCAAAGGACATATTTGTAAGAAGCCTTGAGGGATGGTGTCCGCTCCGCAGCTTGCATATAAGTCCTGCCAGGGCTCTGCCTGCTCGCAGCATTGGCAGGGGAGGAGTTCCCGTTCCCACGACAACAGCCCCGTCCATTATATCCGAGTGGGTAGTCATTATTCTTCTGAGGACAAAGGAGCCCATACTGTGACCGAGAACGAAGACCTTTTTTTCAGGATAAAGCTCTCCTGCCTTTTCGATAACGCCAACGGCACAAAGCGCCATATGCTCGCTTCCATTTTCCTCTTTTATATATCCCAGCTCACTTGCAGCTTTTGCGGTCCTTCCGTGTCCCGGATGATCGTAAGCTACAACGGCAATATTGTTTTTGACAAGATACTCTGCGAAATGGCTGTATCTTTCACCATATTCAAGCATACCGTGGAGAATACAGAGAACTGCGCGCACCTCTCCCGCAGGTTCGTAACTTATGCAATGGAGAGATTCTCCCCTGCACTCAAGACTAAAATCATTCGATATCATATACCCACCGCCTTTCTACCTTGATTATACCAAAAAAAGAAAGGCTTTTCAACCGAAAAAAGCCTTTACAATATAACAAAAATATGTTATGCTGAGCTTAGAAAAATCCGGTGCTTTCTGCCGAAAAATTGAAAAGAGACAGATTATGGACTACAAGGCACTCCTTATGGACGAGGCCCAGATGATGCGAAGCCTTGCCCGCATCACCCACGAGATCATAGAAAAAAACCGCGGCTGCGAGAACCTTATGCTGATGGGCGTTAAACGCCGCGGCATTCATCTCGCACACATCCTTTGCGAAAATATAAAAAAGTTTGAGGGTACCGAGGTTCCCGTTGGCTACGTTGACATCGCCGGCTACAGAGACGACAACGACAGCCGTGCTCCCGACAAGGCAGACTGCCTTTTCCCCGAGAGCGTTACGGACAAAACCGTTATCATCGTTGATGACGTTATCTCAACAGGACGCACGACCCGTGCCGCCATTGAGGCAGTTTTCGCAAACGGACGTCCAAGGGCAATACAGCTTGCGGTCCTCATTGACCGCGGCCACCGAGAGCTTCCCATCAAGGCAGATTACGTTGGCAAAAACGTGCCCACCTCAAAGGACGAGTTCATCGCCGTTTCCGTTCTTGACCTTGACGGATAGTTCAGAGTTGTGCTTGAGGATAAAAAATAAAACGAAAAACCGCCGTGGCGGTTTTTTTGTTTTGATTGTAAAAACGGACCGGCAAATCGTAGTTTGAAGG
>JAFXFQ010000183.1 GCA_017520365.1 Clostridia bacterium | reverse complement strand
CGTGCTTGATTCCGTCCTTCAACACCAACTCGCACGCTTTGGTTTTAAATTCTTTACTGAAAGTTCTTTTCATTGTGAACACCTCTTTCTTTGATTATATCATTCACTCTTCGATGTGTCCACTTTTACTATACAACTTTCTTCTCTTCTCTTTTCACTCTTATCTTTTATCCGGAAACGACAATTTTAGAGAAGAGAGAAGAACGAATAGAGAAAAGTGAAGAGAACAAAAAGAAACGACAATCTTCTGTCGAAAATTGTCGTTTCTTTTTGGCGGAGAGTGAGGGATTCGAACCCTCGTGCGCGTGAGCGCAAACTGATTTCGAGTCAGCCCCGTTATGACCACTTCGATAACTCTCCGTATATGCAAAGCTCCGGTTGGAGCTTTAACATTTATTCAATTGTTAATTCCGCCACTATGGGATAGTGGTCTGAGACGATCTCCTCGAGAGTCTCGCAGGAAAGGCATCTCATACCGCGAAAGAGTATATAGTCTATCTTCTCTCTCGGTGAATAGGAGGGGAAAGTATAAATGCCGGGAACCTTTGAGCTGTCGTCTGTATCGCAGAGCCTTTTCAGCAGAGCATTAAGCGCGCCCGACTCTTTAGTATGATTAAAGTCCCCCATCACAACGGCAGGAAGGTCGTTGCTGTCCAGGATAGCACAGAGCGTATCCACGGCGTTTTTAGCTTCTGCTTTTGCAAGACCTATATGGCATACGATGAACATCACGTCTTTCCCGTTTACGTCAACGACTGCCTTTATTGCACATCGGTGCTCGTAGTGCACGTCCTCACTTCGGTCATCACTGTCGGGGATGTGGATCACCTCTGCAGACTTTACCGGGTATCTTGTGAGAAAAGCATTTCCGTAGGGGTTGGAGCCGACTACCTTTATAGCTTCGCCAAAAAAACGGTTATATCCGAGGGCGTCGCCAAGGGCGTTGGTCTGGTCGGTATAGCCCTCCCAATTGCCCGCTCCGCGGACCTCGTTGAGAGCGCAAAAGTCAACCTCCTGCCTTTTTATATATTCGGCAAAGAGGGGAAGGTCGATGATCTGATTCTGATAATCCAGTCCGTGCTGGATATTAAAGGTCATGACTTTCATAGGCACCTCCGAAGCTGACTAAGTATAACATAAATGCCCCTTCCTTTGCAATACCTATTTTTAAAAAGGTGAAAAACATCCTTTTTTTGATATAAAAACGGTTTCTTTTTTAAATTTCGGCAAAAGCCAAAATACAATGTCCGGAGCAATGTTTTCTACCATTGCCTAAAACGAAAAAACGTAATATATTGTTTTTTGGAGGGCGGTGGGATTTTGACAAATTAAGTTGATTTTTGTGTTATGATTTTAACGAAGTATCAACAGAAACGCAGGTATCCCCCTGCTTATCCAGCATCTTTGCACCTTCGTTCTTATCAACGGTTCATGGCTTGTTTTCAGAGCTGACGGAACTACGGCTGCCATCAATATGTTCAAGAGCATATTCACCTTCGCGCCTCTGCCAAAGGTCCTCCCCGGCATAGCTTACCTTGATCTTGTTATTGTGGCAGTTTCTCTTGTGCTTCTCTTTGCCACATCATGGTACAGAGAAAAAGGTCACTCTATTCGCGACGAGCTGGCGGCTACCATTCTGCCCATCAGATGGGGAATTTTCCTTCTCACCTTGGCGGCAGTGGTGCTCCTTGGCATATACGGCCCCGGATATTCCGATTCCGCTTTCATTTATATGAATTTCTAAGGCTTGGAGGTAACAGATATGACTACGAAAACTAAAGATATTCTTACCAAAGCCACAAGGATCGTTGCCTTCGTTTTGTGTGCTTGCATAATGTTCTCATTTATTTCCGCATACTGCGAAAGAAAGACCTACAACGGCTCCTGGAACTATATGTCAAAGCTCAACGAGTTTTATGGTATGAAGAAAAATTCTCTGGACTATATCGGTGTCGGCTCCAGCCATATGTACTGTACTCTAAATCCTCTTGAGGTGTGGAACGAGACAGGTGCGGCAGGCTTTGTTCTTGCAACACAGCAGCAGCCCCTGCGCGCTTCTTACCATTATATCAAGGAAGCGCTGAGAACACAGTCTCCCAAGTACGTCATTCTTGAGGGATATATGATCTGCGGTGAGTCCACCTATGATAATGCCGTTCTTTACGATGCCATTGACCCTTTGAGGTTTTCATTAAACAAGATAGAGATGATAAACTCTCTTGTGGAATATGATAAGCGCCCCGATTTTTATTTCAATGTTCTGAAATACCACACCCGCTGGAATTCTCTCACCCCCAACGAGGTGAACGTGTTGTTTGACGAGCATATTGATACGTACAAGGGATTCGTCGCGTTGGACGGAAATTTTGAGGGACAGAATATCGTTCCCGATTATGAAAACACGAAGGATATTGAGCTGAGTGAGTTCAACACAGATATTCTAAACGATATTTATGATCTCGTAGAGAAAAGCGGCGCGGAGCTTGTGGTCATGTTCGCACCCTACGATGCATCAAACCCTGCCCTTGCCGAAAGGACCAAGGCTTTGACAAAGTGGGCTGAGGGGAAGGGCGTAGACGTTTTGGATTATTCAACTATGTTCGATGAGCTGGACATTGATCCCGCAAACGACTATTTTGACGGCGGTCATCTGGATTGCTCCGGCGCCGCGAAGGTCAGTGTACATTTTGCCGATTATCTCGCAGATAAGGGTGTTGGTAAAAACGAGCTGATAGATACGGAAAAGTGGCAGGAAGACTATAACGCATACGTTGCCGCCTTTCCCGGAGAAATAGCTGATTAAATAAAGCAAAAAGGCTGTCGGGTCCGACAGCCTTTTTACTTGCAAAAGTGCCCCGGCTCCAGTGTCAAATGAACAAAGAAACAGCCGTTGCACTGCAACGGCTGTTTTCTTAAATAAGGGAATCGATATAAGTCCAAAGCTCATCAAAGCTTCCGTTAGGGTAAACGGAGATATCGGCGTCCTTGCGGTTTACAAGGTGATCGGTGAGAAGAAATACCTTCATGCCAAGATCCCTTGCTACCAT
>JAFXFQ010000182.1 GCA_017520365.1 Clostridia bacterium | reverse complement strand
TGTGATACCGGTATCAACGGTGATTATCATGGAGCATCCCTCGCTGTGCAGCTTACAGAGAGAGTCGTGTGACATACCGTAACCCTCGCCGAGTCTTGAGGGGATATAATATCCGACCTCAGCACCGAGAGATTTAAGGTACATATAAAGAATTGAGACAGATGTAACTCCGTCTACGTCATAGTCACCGTAAATGACTATCTTTTTTCCTGACTTTGCAACCTCAAGAATGCGGGATGCAGCCTTGTTCATATCCTTCATCAGGAAAGGGTCGTGAAGCTGCTCTGTTTTCTTCTCGATAAAGTCAACACAGGAAACTGGGGTACTGCATCCGCGATTTAGCAGCAGCTGTACCGTGGGCCGGCAAATGCCCAGCTCTTTCGTGATCTCTTCGACCTGTGCACTCTTCTCTATATCAGAGTGAGAAGCCTTCACAAGCCATTTTCTGGGTTTTCTCAATGACATTATTATATATCCTTAACTAAAAAATAAATCAAATCAAGCTATTCCCTCGCAAAACGTGAAAGTATTGCCTCAGCAACACGGATACCGTCAACAGCAGCGCTCGTAATTCCGCCTGCGTATCCTGCTCCCTCCCCGCAGGGATAGATCCTGTCACGACCTATGGCAACAAGACGGTCATCTCTGAGAATGCGTACAGGGGCTGAGGTTCTTGTTTCAATACCTGTCAGGGGCACATCAGGCGCATCGTATCCCGCGATCCTTTTGCCGAAGACCGAAAGTCCGCTTTTGAGCATAGATACGGCAAAATCGGGCAGAAGCTTATTAAAATCTGCGCCTTTTACGTTTGAGTTCATATATGAAGGAATTATTCTCTCGCCAAAGCCGCCTGCCTTGCCCTCAAAGAAAGCTCCTACAGACTGGCAGGGAGCCGCATAAGTACTGCCGCCTGCTGCAAAGGCAGCTCTTTCAAGACGGCGCTGAAATTCAATGGCACCCATAGGACTGCCGGAAAAATCGGAAGGCAGAACTGATACTGCAACAGCTGCGTTGGCATTTTTTCCGTCTCGTGCATGGCGGCTCATACCGTTTGTAACAACACCGCCCTCTTCGCTGGCAGCAGCCATGACCTCACCGCCGGGACACATACAGAAGGTATAAACACCTCTGTCTCCTACTCTGTGGGAAAGCTGATACTCTGCATGACCCAGCTTTTCGAAAAGAGACTCGTCACCGTACATGGCACGGTCTAGCTCTGATTGGAGATGCTCCACCCGCACACCGATGGAAAAAGGCTTTGCCTCAACAGCGAAATCCATAGCCAAAAGCTTCTCGTAGGTGTCTCTTGAAGAGTGGCCGGGAGCAAGGATAACGACACCGCAGCGGATCTTTTCGCCGTTGACAACAACGTAACCATCACCTACGGATTCTGCCTTGGTATTATAATGTATCTCGCCTCCGAGAGAGGTTATAAGCTTATCTGCATTGGAAATTACGTTCCTTAAGACATCAGTTCCAACATGAGGCTTTGCATTCCACAATATGCTTTCGGGAGCACCAAGCTCATGAAGCTTTTTAAGAACAAATGAGGTTCTGGAGTCACCTATCCTTGTAACAAGCTTTCCGTCCGAAAATGTGCCGGCACCGCCTGCGCCAAACTGAATATTGGTCTCAGTGTCAAGGATGCCGGTTTTATAAAAGGCATCAATTTTGGAAACTCTTTCCTCGACACAGGATCCTCTTTCAAGAATGACAGGTCGGAGGCCGTGCATTGCAAGAATGATACCGCAGAAGATACCTGCAGGACCAAAGCCTATAATATAAGGTCTACCATCCATCCTTTCTGTACCGCATCCAAAGCTCAGCTTTTCATCGCTGACAAAGCGCACTCCGCTGATAGCTTTGGTATCGGAAATATCCGCTTCGCTTTCGGCACATACGGATACAACGAAAGTTATATTGTTCTTACGTCTTGCATCCACTGACTTTTTATGAACGTGGAGAGTCTCCTTCTTAAAGGATATGCCGTTCTTTCGGAGAAGCCTCCCTGCTATCTGCATAGCTTCCCTGTCGTCGGCTGAAACGGGGATCCTTATATTATCAACGATTATACGGCTGCTCATTGAGCCTCCAGCTTTACATAATACTCATCATAATTGACGTTGTATTCATAAACAATTCCCCTGCCGGGATCAACGTCAAAGCTTACTATACATGGCACCTTAATTTCTCCGGATACATCCTGGAAATTCGTAAGGTCAACGGTAACTGTAACACATTCGGGGTACTCAACAACGTAGTTGACAGCCGCTCTGTCTCCGACTATTGTGATCCTTAAGGATTCATTGATCACGGTGAATTCGCGGTCGCCTGCATTGATAAGGTCAAATTCCGTTATTTCAACGTAATCAGTCTTAAATGTGTTGGGAAGATCAACAGTGACCGTAGCGTGGGTGGGCTGACCTGCAACAAGCTCAACGTTATCGGGAATGTTTATGGTCTCGGTAGCAGTACCGTCCTGCATAAACTCTTTCTCGTTAATCTTTGAGAGAGAAATATATTCAATTCTGTTAACGATTTCGGGGTCTCCCTGAATTAAAATGCTTTTAGGCTCAATAACAAAGTTCTTAGAGTCAAAAAGTCCGTGAACAGACTCGCATCTGAGAGGCTTGTATTCCTTTACGTATACGGGGATGTTCAGCTCTGCATTCGTCTTGGAAACCTTAATATACTTGCTCTCAATGTTCTCTCCAAACTCATTTTTGAGAACGATGGTACCGTCTGTCTCAAAGGTCTCGGTAAGAAGCATCTGCTCAAGATCTTTTTCAACAACAGCCTTGTATATCTCATTTACGCGCATTTCGGGACCCGTAACGGTAACAGCTTCAACGTCACAGGTAACGTCACCGAGAGAATACTTTCCCGATGCTATCTTATATCCCTTTATGTCAGTTTCAACCGGAATGCTTCTGGTGGCCTTTTTGTCAATAAAAAGCTCAATCTCTCTGACAGATGACTCTACAAAGGTGATTCCGGCGGGAAGATCGTAATGAAGCTCCAGATTGAAGAGACCTGTGGTAGTAACGTCGGAGACATCCACCATCACGATAATGTCCTCCTTAGTATACCTTGCAATAAGGCTTTTCTGTCCCTTTACCGTAACGTCAACCATGGCATCGTAGCCGCTGAAAACGGAAAGATTTCTTTCGTTATCAATAGTGGATGCACCAACTACAGTCACAGACACTCCCTCAAAGGTCTCGGTATGCTCCGGACTATCAACCTCCATAACGTATATCCAGAAAATGAAGGCAAACATAACGCAAACAAGCTTCGGGATCAAGTGAAGACGGTGAATGCTTGAAAAAAACTTATTCTTCTTCATCTGCTTTTTCCGCCTCCTTGCTTTTTATTACTGCTTTTCTTTTTTTTGTTCTCTGGGGGCGCACCTGCTCCTTATCGGACTCCTGAACGAGAAGCTCAGTAAGTCGTGCACGCAGTGAATCAAGATCATACCCTCGGTTGAGAGTACCGTCAACTGCAATGGAAATAATGCCTGTTTCCTCAGATACCACGATTATTACAGCATCGCTGTTCTCACTGAGGCCGAGAGCAGCACGGTGACGCGTGCCGAGATCACGGTTTATGTCGCTCTGTGCAGACAAAGGAAGCAGACAGCCTGCCGCATAGATCCTGCCTCCGGAAATTATTGTTGCACCGTCGTGAAGAGGCGCTTTATTAAAGAATATATTGCGAAGAAGGAATGAATTTACCTGCGCATCCACGATACTGCCTGTTGCGACTATATCGCCAAGCTTTGTAGATCGTTCACAAACGATAAGCGCACCTGTTTTGGTAGCCGCCATTTCTGTGGCAGCCGCAGATACCTCTCGAATAACAAGATTTACCTCATTGTTCTTATCAGTTATAGTCTTGAGACCCTTAAGGCCGGTACCACCCATTTTTTCGAGAGCAGAGCGAAGCTCAGGCTGGAAAAGTATAACAAGGGCTATAACTCCTACCTGGAAAAAGTTCTCAAAAATGAACTGAAGCGCATGCATACCCGTAATCTCGGAAATAAGAAGCGCTATAAGCAGAAGAAGAATACCCGTGATAAGCTTACCCGCACGCTTGTTGCGGATGAACTTGTATACGAAATAAAAAACAACGGATACTGCAAGAATATCTATGATATCAACCCATTGAATGGACTGAACAATGTTAAAAACACCTGTCAGAAGATCCGACAACCAACCTTTCTTTAACACAAAATCACCCCTGTACCGCAAATAGGAATAAAAATACTTATACGAGTTTAATTATAGCACAAATAATTGACTATTTCAAATAATTATTAAAATATTTATTTAATTTTTTAAAAAAATTGCAAGAAAAAACTATAAAAACCCCTTTTCACAAAGATAAAGCTGTGATATAATGTTATCTAAACTTATTTCAAGGAAGGTATGGCCTGCATGAAAGATAAAAGAAGGATAAAGATCATATGCGGTCATTACGGCAGCGGCAAGACAAACGTTTCTGTAAACCTTGCAATGCTCTACAAAAAACGCTATCCCGAGGCTAAGGTAGCCCTTGCGGATATTGATACGGTCAATCCGTATTTCCGTGCGGCGGACAATGCGCGAGAGCTTTCAGAAATGGGCATCACACCTATTATGCCCGAATTTGCCAATACAAACGTTGATATCCCCAGCCTTCCTCCGGAGCTGTATTCTCTGTTCAACAAGGACTCCGAAACCATATCTTTTATAGACGTGGGCGGAGACGACGGTGCAGCGGCCCTCGGTATGTATTCGGAGCTTATAAAGGAGTGCGGCTACGAGATGATATACGTCATTTCAAAGTATCGTCCTCTGATCTCTGACCCTGAGGCGGCGGCTGATCTGATGAGAATGATCGAGGAGGTCTCTCACCTGAAATGCACTGCTGTTGTCAACAACAGCTCAATCGGCGTTGAAACAACAGTAGATGACGTGCTCGGATCTCTTGATTATGCGAAGAAGGTATCTTCTCTCTGCGGCCTTCCCCTTCTCTTTACATCGTACTGCCCCGAGTACACGGGAGAAATAAGTGCAATTGGAGAAAAGCTTTTCCCAATTAAAAACGTTACAAAGCAGATATTCTGATTTTTGTATATTAATCTTGTTCAAAAGGAGAGACAAAATGAACAAAGTTACTTTTAAATCTGATTCATGTAAGGGCTGCGGACTGTGCGTTACAGCCTGCCCTAAAAAAATAATCGCCCTTGCAAAAGATACCCTTAATGCTAAGGGCTATCACCCTGCTGTTATTACAGAGCAGGAAAAATGTATCGCCTGCGCAATGTGTGCAATGATGTGCCCCGATTGCGTCATCAAGGTAGAAAAAGACGTGTAAAGGAGAAGTATCATGGCAGATAAAGTACTTATGAAGGGTACCGAGGCTATTGCACAGGCAGCTATCAATTGCGGCTGCAAGTATTATTTCGGCTATCCTATCACACCTCAGACAGAGCTTTCTGAGTATATGGCAAAAAAGCTTCCCAAGGTCGGCGGTCTCTGCCTCCAGGCTGAGAGCGAGGTTGCGGCTATCAATATGACTCTCGGTGCCGCTGCCGCAGGAACAAGAGTTATTACCTCCTCCTCCTCCCCCGGAATCTCTCTTAAGAGCGAGGGTATCAGCTATATGGCAGGTTGCGACCTTCCCTGCGTTATCGTTAACGTACAGAGAGGCGGTCCCGGTCTCGGCGGCATTCAGCCCTCCCAGCAGGACTACTATCAGGCTACCCGCGGCGTTGGACACGGCGACCTGAGACTTCTCGTTCTCGCCCCCTCCTCTGTTCAGGAAATGGCTACAATGACAGTTGAAGCTTTCGATATGGCAGACATTTACAGAATGCCCGCCATGATCCTTTGCGACGGTGCTCTCGGTCAGATGATGGAGCCCGTTGACTTCAATTCCATCCCCCGCCGTGATATCCCCGAAAAGCCTTGGGCAGCTTGCGGACACAACAATGAAAGAAAGAAGAATATTGTAAACTCTCTCTACATTGATCCCCAGGTGCTTGAGGACGTGGTTGATGAGAGATATAAGAAATACGACCTCATCGAAGAAACAGAAGCAAGATGCGAGG
>JAFXFQ010000181.1 GCA_017520365.1 Clostridia bacterium | reverse complement strand
TCTTCTCGCTCAGGCTCCCTACTCTGTTCCTCAGGGCCAGATCCACGGTTCTTGGTGGGATATCGGTAAGGCAGTTGCTACAAACATCAAGGCTGCTACAGATGATGCAGGTCTCCAGGCAGCTCTCGATACATATAAGAAGGCTATCGACGGTCTCTTCTCTCTCTCCGAGGAAGTTAAGAATGCATTCACAGTTATCGGTGCTGTAAACGGCACAAAATGGGATACAGACTTTGAGATGGTTAAGGGTGATGACGGTAAGTGGAAATCCAAGGACGCTTTCGAGCTTAAGGCCGGCGACGAATTCAAGGTACGTCAGGGTCTTAACTGGGACGTTGCTTACCCCGCAGAAAACTTCAAGGTTGAAGCTGACGGCACATACTACATCGTATTCGATCCCGCTGCTGAGACAGTTGAGCTCGTAGCTGCATAATGCGTCTTTAGTATTAATAGTTTAGTATCCGTAAGGGTCGGAGTCATATCGGCTCCGACCCTTCTTAAAAGAGGAAATTATATGAAAAAATACAGTGATCTCGAATATTTGAAACTACCGAAATGGAAAAGATTTCTGTATGCTGTTGCCTGCTTCTTTGTCGGTATACCAAGCGGCATACTTAATTTTCTGAAAAAGATAGGACTCGGTATCGTTGGTTTCTTTATCGCAATAAAGAACGAGTTCGCAGATATCGGTACCACTTTTGTAAAGGGCGACTGGAAAACAAAGGTATCTTTCTTCATTATGGGATTCGGAAGCATCGCAAGAGGTCAGGTCCTCAGAGGTCTTCTCTTTTTCCTTTTCGAGGCAGTTTTCATAGTTTATATGATCTTTGCCGGCAGCCATTGGCTTTCCATGCTGCCAAGCCTCGGTCTGCGCGGACCCGAGGTAGTATATGACCCGATCTACGATACATACGTTACCAAGTATTTTGATAACTCCTTTAAGATCCTTCTTTACGGAGTTCTTACTCTGTTTTTCATTATCGCGCTTATCTACACCTGGCGTCTTAATATCAAGCAGAATAAAATATCTGAGCAGATCCTCCGCTCAGGCAAAAAGCTTAAAAGCGGAAAGGACGATCTTCGTTCACTGGTAGACGATCAGTTTCATAAAACACTTCTCGCTCTTCCCCTTACAGGTATCATCGTATTCACAATGATGCCAATCATATTTATGATCCTCGTAGCCTTCACAAACTACGACGGCGCCCATAACGGCTACTCTAATAACCTGTTTACGTGGGTGGGACTTGATAATTTCAATTCCCTGCTTTCCTGGTCAAAGGGCGACGTTTCATATGCGGCAACCTTCGGCGAGGTTCTTACGTGGACACTTATCTGGGCGTTCTTTGCAACCTTTACAAACTACTTCCTGGGTATGCTGGTTGCAATGATGATAAACAAAAAGGGCATCAGGATCAAAAAATTCTGGAGAACCTGCCTTGTTTTCACAATTGCAGTTCCCCAGTTCATTTCCCTTCTTTACGTTTCAAAAATGTTTGCCCAGAACGGTCTTATAAACGGCTTCCTTAAAAATATGGGACTTATCGAGAAGGCTCTTCCCTTCTGGACAGATCCCACCTGGGCAAGGATAACCGTTATTATCATTAACATCTGGATAGGTATTCCCTATCTTATGCTTATTGCAACGGGTATCCTTATGAATATCCCGAAGGACCTTTATGAATCTGCGAAGGTTGACGGAGCAGGCCCCGTTATGCAGTACACGAAGATCACTCTTCCCTATATGCTGTTCGTTACGGGACCTTACCTTCTTACAAGCTTCACAAGCAATATGAATAACTTCAACGTTATTTATCTGTTGACGGGCGGTGCACCTACCTCAACTCTACCGTCACCGGGAGGAAATCTGGGTGAAACGGACCTCCTAATCACCTGGCTGTTCAAGCTGACGACCTTTGAAGAGGCAAAATACTATATGGCATCGGTAATCGGAATTCTGGTGTTCGTAGTAGTTGCGCTGATCTCACTCGTGGTTTATAATCTCCTGCCCTCTACCAAAAACGAGGAGGACTTCCAATGAAAAAGAAAAAAACACAGCTTCCCGAGCTTCCCCCGAAGGCAAAGCAACATATGGGTATGAAGGCGAGAAACGCTATAAGCAATACTCTTATCCACATTTTGCTTATAGTTATCACCATTATATGGCTCGTTCCCTTCGTATGCATAATACTTCAGTCCTTCCGCTGCGAGTCCAGCTACATGGTAGGATACGTAATCCCAAAGGAATGGGGTTTTGACAATTACATAGCTCTGTTTGATACAGATTTCCCCAAATGGTATATTAATACCTTTATTACTGCGGTAATAACTGCGCTTTTGCAGACTGTAATCGTTCTTTGCATGAGCTATACCCTTTCCCGCTTCCGTTTTAAGGGTAGAAAGCTTCTTATGCGCTTCATGCTTATCCTCGGTATGTTTCCCGGAATGCTCACAATGATCATTCTTTACCGCGTCCTCAAGGATATAGGTATGACAGAGGCAAATGCAGTCCCCGGACTGATACTGGTCTATATCGCCTCGTCGGGTATGGGATATTACGTATCAAAGGGCTTCTTCGATACTATCCCGAAATCTCTCGACGAAGCCGCCCGTATTGACGGAGCTACAAGACTGCAGATTCTTACAAAAGTTATCCTACCCCTTGCAAAACCTATAGTTATCTACACTATCCTTACAGCCTTCATGGCTCCTTGGGGCGATTTCGTATTTGCAAGATACGTTTCTATGAACGTTTCAAGCGGTATGAACGTTGCCGTGGGACTTTTCAGCTGGCTAAATAAGGATATGATAGACGGCAGATATACCATGTTCTGTGCCGCAGGCGTACTTGTTGCTCTTCCCGTAGCACTTCTATTCATTTTCCTCCAGAAGTACTATGTTGAAGGTGTGACCGGCGGTGCTGTTAAGGGATAAGCCGAGAAAGGATAAATAGAATTTATGGCAAGTGTTAAGCTTACTAATGTTAAAAAAGTTTATGATAAAAAGGTTGTTGCAGTTTCCGATTTTAACCTTGAGATCGCTGACAAGGAATTTGTAGTATTTGTCGGCCCCTCAGGATGCGGAAAAAGTACAACTCTCCGTATGATCGCAGGTCTTGAAGAGATCACAGACGGTACTATTGAGATCGATGGCGTTATAGTAAACGATCTTCAGCCCAAAGACAGAAACATAGCGATGGTTTTCCAGAACTATGCTCTGTATCCTCATATGACAGTTTATGATAACATAGCTTTTTCTCTCAGAATCAAAAAGCTTCCCGAGGATGAGATTTACAACAGGGTTACTCATGCTGCCGAGGTTCTCGGTATCAGCGAGTATCTTCTCCGTAAGCCCCGTGCACTTTCAGGCGGTCAGCGTCAAAGAGTAGCTATAGGCCGTGCGATGGTTCGTGATTCCAAGGTATTCCTTATGGATGAGCCTCTCTCAAATCTTGATGCAAAGCTCAGAAATCAGATGAGAGCTGAGATCATTCTGCTCCGTGAGCAGCTTGATACAACATTCGTATACGTAACTCACGACCAGACTGAGGCCATGACCCTCGGCGACAGGATCGTAATCATGAAGGACGGATACGTTCAGCAGATCGGAACCCCCGAAGAGGTATTCGAAAGACCCGAAAACCTTTTCGTAGCCGAGTTTATCGGTGCTCCCAAAATGAACATTATGAAAACCCAGCTCCTTTATGAAAACGGCAAGTATTATGTCACTCCCTTTGATTCAAAGATCGAAGTTGACGGAGAAACAGGAGAGCTTCTTAAGGAAAAGGGATACGGCTCAAGAGAGGTCATTCTGGGTGTTCGTCCCGAGCATATCGTTCTCAGCGAGAATGATGCGCAGAACACGATCTCGGGTACTGTAATGGTTAACGAGATGATGGGAAGCGAGCTCCACCTCCACATAAAGACCGCTGATGATACAAAGATAATTGCAAGAACTCCCACAGTTAATCTTTGCCGTGAGGAGCGCCTGCAACTCAAATCAGGTCATCCCGTACATCTTACCTTCCCCGGTAAAGTAATGTACTTTTTCGACCCTGAAACCGAAAAGAATCTTATTTATTAATACACAGCATAGAATCAAAAGGCAGAAGCTGAGCTTCTGCCTTCAGACTGTCGAAAAAGGCGCAGAACAAAAGCCGCGACAAAAGACAAGTCAAAAAACAAGTAATTAAAGATCAAAAAAGTTAGAAATCCGCCGAGTTTTCGGCGGATTTCACTATTAAATGCGACTTTTTAGTTGCGATTTGGGTCTCTGCCGTACCTTTGTACGCCGACGATACCCAAATCGCACCTTCTGCATCCTTTACGACAGCCTGAGCCAGCTTGTCGATAACTTTATCGACAAGCTGAAGGCAGAAGCTGAGCTTCTGCCTTTTAAACTATTTTAACACAACGCTTGTTTGTCCTTCAATTTTAAGAATAGTACCTTCAAGGGTCGCCGAACCTACTCCGACATAAGCGATGAGCTCTCCGAGTTCAACGTCGGTAACTGTTGAAAGATCGATCTCAACAGAGCTGAGGGATGTATTATGGAATACCGCAACCGTACTGTCCCCATAGGTTGAGAGAAAGCCGCCGAGCTTTGATCCTTCTATAACTATTGGGGTAAAATCTCCGTATGCGATCTCAGGATTTGCTTTTCTTATAG
>JAFXFQ010000180.1 GCA_017520365.1 Clostridia bacterium | reverse complement strand
AGCGCAAGCAACACTGCCAAAATTACAAGACTAAATCTTTTCATTTTAAATATCTCCTTTTGGTAAATAATAGTGTTTGAAGTTAATTTGCGGTAGATATGTTGGCTGTTCCTTTCTGTTAATTAATCGTACTAAACTTATCTATACATTCTATTTAATTCGGATATACATATTCTGTATTTTCGTAATACAGAGAGCCTAACCGGTACATTTGAGCTACATGTTCTACTGTGAGGATGCCTAAATCATATGCCTCCTGCAAGGAATAAAAATCTCCATCCTTCCATACTTTTATAGGATTTAAGCAGTAATGCTCGAATGTATATCCCGCAACTGTTTCGGTATGCTCTACTTCGGGATATTCCCCATCGACTACCGTTATGACTACAGGAACTGCTCCATTATACGTACCGAAATAACGTTCAATATAATACGTACTCACTTTACTTGAATCTCCTTCATGGATCTCCAATGCTCGATAATAATAATCCTTCGCTATCTGATCAAGGAGACCTTCTGCAGGGGAAACAAGCTGCTGAATCACCTCTACAGGAGGTTCTACAGGCTCTGTTTCGGGGGAAACCTCTGCACCCGTATCATCGGGCTCGGTGGCATCCTCTGCACTCGTCTCATCATTTGAGCTGTCTGCATCCTCGGGCAAAGCAGATTCCTCTTCCTTTATAGTGCCGCCGTCCCCGGCGCTTTCCCCGTCAGTTGTATCGGGAGCATCTGTCGTGCTTTCCGTTCCCTTTGCGGGGTTATCTCCCTTTTCTCCCTGCGCCTCCGACGGGGGAGCGTCACAGGAAGATGCAAGCAACGTTGCCAGCGCAAGCAGCACTGCCAAAATTACAATACTTAATCTTTTCATTTTAAATACCTCCTTCACGGTATATTATTTATATCATTCTATGCAAAAAGCGCACACCAAGCCTTGAACTACGTGTGCGCAAATAAGCTTATCATATAATAGCGCACCTTGGTAATATCAGTGCGTAAGTGATTTTTTACGACTAAATTTTAGCATAAATATTTTTTATTGTCAATAGCGGAGTTGGTCTGTGCGTGTCGCTTTGAGCAAGCACAAATGAAACGCTCTTCGGAGAAGCATAAGTCCTTTGAAATAGTGCCTTGATATAACCTTTTGCATCCGTTGTTGAAAAAACAAAGGATTTTTCTGTTTTTTCAACACATAATAGCATTAAAGAATCCACACCTCTTTTTATACAAATTTTACACGTTCATTTCTCATTTTTCCTTTACTTATCTGCCCTTTTATGTTATAATTAACTATCTATAAAGTTAAATTGGGGGAAAAGTCGTGTCAAACATCATAAGGATCGCCGTAGGCGATATTCTTGAACTGAAAAAGCCCCATCCCTGCGGTGAAAAGCGGTTCACCGTCATGCGCACTGGCAGCGACGTGCGCATCGTTTGCTGCGGCTGTAAGCGCGACATGACTTTGCCCAGAATAAAGCTTGAAAAGGCTATTAAGAAAATCTATCCGAAGGAAAGCTCCGATGAATAATAATTTTTCAACAGATTCCGTCTCACAAATAAAGCGCAGGTTCGTCACTCCCCTTGCGCCCAAGTCCGGCATAAAGGATTTTTGGCGTGACTTTGTGCTCCACAAAAAATACCTCCTTATCTGCTTTGCTCTCCCCGCGCTCCTCACCCTTCTTATGTATTTCTGCTTTCAGGTATACCCTATCGGTGAGGCAAGCGTTCTCGTTCTCGACCTGAACGGTCAGTACGTTTACTTTTTCGAGGGTCTTCGCGATATAATAACGGAGGGAGGAACGCTTCTGTACTCCTTCTCCCGTGCGCTGGGCGGCGAGTTTATAGGTCTTTTCGCCTACTACCTTTCAAGCCCCTTCTCCTTTATAGTCGCCCTCTTCCCCAAGGAGAGCATCACCGAGGCTCTTCTCATTATGTTCCTTCTCAAGGCAGGTGCCTGCGGACTTACCTTCGGTATATACATCGAAGCCACCAGAAAGAGAAACAGAGTTGCCACCGTTATCTTTTCAACTATGTACGCCCTCTGCGGCTTTGCGGTGGTCATGCAACACAACACTATGTGGACGGACAACCTTATCCTCCTCCCCATGGTCATGCTGGGCATTGAAAGCCTTATCAAATACGGCAAATTCAGACTGCTGGTCATCAGCCTTGCAATGGCAGTTATATCCAACTTCTATATCGGATATATGACCTGCATCTTCGTCTTTATCTACTACTTCTATTTCTATTTTTCCTCCTCCACGGAGGAGAGAAACCCCAGGGGAGAAAGACTCCACTTTATAAAGTCCTCAGCGAGGATGACCCTTTACTGCGTTATCACCATCGCCATATGCGCCGTTCTCCTCATTTGCACCTACAACGGTCTCACCTTTGGTAAGACCACCTTCTCAAATCCCCAGTTCGTTACAACGCAGAAATTCAATTGGATGGACCTTGTTACAAAGCTGTTCATCGGCTCCTACGACACGGTACGCCCCGAGGGTCTCCCCTTCCTTTACACGGGCACCCTCACCCTTATGCTTCTCCCCCTTTACTTCTATGCGCCTCATATAAAGACCCGCGAAAAGATAGCTTCAGGTATTCTCATAATTGTCTTCATCGCAAGCTTCAACCTTTCCACAGTCGACCTGTTCTGGCACGGTCTTCAGAGGCCCAACTGGCTCAACTACCGATATGCCTTCATCCTCAGCTTTTTCCTCGTGCTCTTCGCATACAAGGCATTCGAGCGCCTTCGCGACATCGGCTACAAAAGGCTTATCCCCATCTGTGCCTATATCGCCCTCGTTCTCATCATCATTCAGAAGGAAGCATACGGCAACGTTGAAAGCTTCTTTACCGTCTGGCTCTCTCTCGGAATCATGGCAGTTTACCTCTGCATCCTCAAGGCTGTGACCCACGAGAAAAAGCACGTTGCACGCCCCGGTGCTCTCATTCTTGCAATACTCGTAGCTACCGAGATGTTCGGCGCAGGCCTTCTCAACATGAATTCTCTCGGTCTCGACGTTGTTTATTCCACTCGTACCTCCTACCGCACCTTTATTGACGGACTTACCCCCACGGTGAATGCGATCAAGGAATATGACCCCTCCTTCTACCGTATGGAGAAAACTCATCACAGAAAGACCAATGACAATTTCTCCCTTGGCATCAACGGCCTTTCAAACTCCACCTCCACCCTCAATGCAGAGACCATCAGGCTTCTCAACAGATTCGGCCTTTCCTCCAAATCCCATTGGTCAAAGTATCTCGGCGGTACCCCCGTCCTCGATACCCTTTTCGGACTGAAATACGTTATCACAAAGGCTCAGGACCCTGAGATAATGGAGCTTTACACTGAAACGGAGCTGGGAGAGGACGGCTATACCGTATGGCACAATCCCTATGCTATGTCCCTTGCAGCAGGCGTTTCCGATGATCTTTCAAAGATAAGCCTTGACGACTACATCTCTCCCATGGAGCTGATGAACGCCACCATTACCGCCATGCTCGGCGAGGAGGATACAGTTCAGGTATTCCGCCCTGCAAACTGCGATCTTAACGCTGCCTGCGACAATGCGGTCCACACGACCATTGCAGGCCACGACAAATATGCCCCCGCAAACACCACCTACGTTTCAAGATTCACCTATAACATCAAAATTGAGTCTGAGGACGTGCTTTATCTCTACGTTCCCTCCGAATACCCCAGAGAATGCCATCTCTATGTCAACGGTCTCAAGCGCGGCTCCTATTTCGGCAACGAGACCAACAGAATAGTTGAGATCGGTGCCTATGACATTGGCGAAGCGATCTCCGTTACCTTTGAGATAACGGGTGAGTGCGCATACCTCCAGCAGGCAGACCACTATTTCTGGTATCTTGATTCCGAGGTCTGCGAAGAAAAGCTTCCCCTTCTCTCCAAATCCTCATTTATGATCCACGAGTATGCTGATGACCGCTTCAAGGGAACCATCAACGTAGCAGAGGGAGACGAGCTTATTTATACCTCAATTCCCTATGACAACGGCTGGAAGGTATACTGCGACGGAGAGGCTGTTGAAACCGTGAAGATCCTTGACGGACTTACAGCCTTTGAGCTTACCGAAGGCGAGCACGTGCTTGAGCTCAAGTACCGCCCCGACTGCCTCTATACAGGCTGGCTCATTACAGGCTGCGGTCTTCTTGCATTCCTTTGCGCCTGCCTTCTTGAAATATATCTCAGAAACCGCAGACTTTTCGCAGGCGTACCCGTTTACGTTATCCCCCACAGAGGTGACGTAAAGGACGATCATCTCAAGGCCTTGCCCGACCCCCGAGCCTTCAGCGATGAAAAGGAGGAGGCAAGTTATACAAATGAAGAAGATGACGGTTATACAAACGCCAAATATGCCCCTGCACCTACTGAGGAAGGATTTGAGGAGCGCCCCGCCCCCTCTATGGCATCTCAGATAGCAAAGGACGAGGTGAAGGAGCCCGAATCCACCGCAGACACAGGGAAAACTCCCACCTTCGCACCCTCATGCGAAAGCTGTGCCTATGCAATTTCTCTTCCTGATTCGAATCTTCTTTGCAGAAGACACGGTATCGTTTTTCCCGACCACAAGTGCAAGCATTTTGAGCCCTTCCGCAAATAATATTTTACAAAAGCCTAACAAGATCAGGGGCTTATAGAAAGGATCCTTTCAAAAAAATGATATATTGTCTTACAGGCACACTCGGATATCTTAACGCCACCTCTATGACTGCCGTTATCGACTGCGGCGGCGTAGGCTACAAGGTGAGCGCCTCCGGAAATGCCATTACAATGCTCTCCCAAGCCGGAGAAGGCGCACGGGTGAGAATATTCACCTATATGGCTGTAAAAGAAGATGCCGTTGAGCTTTATGGCTTTGCCACCGAGGAAGAGCTCGATATTTTCAAGCTTCTCATAACAGTTTCAGGCGTCGGCCCCAAGGCCGCCATCTCCATTCTTTCCGTGATGTCGGCAGGGGAGCTCATAAACGTCATCGTTGCCGAGGATGCAAAGTCTATCTCTCGCGCGCCCGGTGTCGGTGCAAAAACTGCGGCACGAGTAGTTCTCGAGCTTCACGATAAGATTGAAAAGAACTTCTTCGTTTCTGCCCCCGCCGCTCCCGCAAAAGCACAGGGTGCAAAGGGCGCAAAGAGCTCCGGTCATCTTTCCGATGCGAAGGACGCGCTCCTCGTACTCGGGTATTCAAGAAGCGAGGTGGCCAATGCCCTAACGGGCATCGATCCCTCTCTGGACACCGAGAATATCATAAGAGCCGCTCTTGCAAAGCTTATGAAATAAGGTATACCAATGAACGATTTTATTAATGATTTTGATTTTGAAAACAGAATAGTCGAGACCTCCTACACAGAGGAGGATAAGGACAACGAGATAACTCTGCGTCCCGACTCCTTTGAAGAATACATCGGTCAGGAAAAGGCAAAGGAGGTCCTCAAGATCTATATCGACGCCGTTAAGATGCGAGGCGATACCCTCGACCACGTTCTTCTCTACGGCCCTCCCGGACTCGGAAAGACCACTCTATCTGCCATCATTGCTCAGGAGCTGGGCGTAAATTTCCGCGTGACCAGCGGCCCTGCCATTGAAAAGCAGGGCGACCTTGCGGCTCTCCTCACAAATCTGGGTGAGGGCGACGTGCTTTTCATTGACGAGATCCACCGTCTCAACAGAAATATTGAGGAGATACTCTATCCTGCAATGGAGGACTTCTCCCTTGATATAATTATCGGAAAAGGCCCTGCGGCCCGCTCCATCCGCCTGCCACTTCAGCATTTCACCCTTATCGGTGCAACAACCAGAGCAGGTCAGCTGACAACTCCCCTCAGAGACCGATTCGGCGTTATTCTCCGACTTGAGCTTTATACCCCTGAGGAGCTTGCACGAATCGTAAAACGCAGCGCAGGAATTCTCGGTGTACCCATTGATGACGACGGTGCGCTTGAGATCGCAAGCCGCTCACGCGGTACACCCAGAATTGCAAACCGCCTTCTCAAAAGAGTTCGTGACTATGCTCAGGTAAGAGGCGACGGCGAGATCACCTTTGACATTGCAGTGGCGGCTCTCAAAATGCTTGAGATCGACGAGCTCGGTCTTGACAATACGGACCGTCGTATGCTTGAAACTATGATCAGGTTCTATGACGGAAAGCCCGTAGGTCTTGAAACTCTTGCCGCTACCATCGGTGAGGAGGCAATCACCATTGAGGACGTTTACGAGCCTTACCTTATGCAGATAGGCTTTATCTCAAGAACCCCCAGAGGACGAGTAGTTACCCGTCTTGCCTACGAGCATCTGGGCATCCCCTACACACCTGCACCCGCCGAGGGTACCCAAATCAAATTTGAAGAATAATAATCATTATCTAAATATACGGAGGACAAAACAATGTTTATTTCACCGAATCTTTCGCTTTCCGACATCCTTGGACGTGGCTATACCGAGGCTATCGCCCGCGCCAATGACTATCTTGGACTTATGTCCTACGATGAGTCTATGGCTATCGCTGACGAGAAGATCGATTTCTATCCCGAGGAAAAGCAGCTCAAGAACGACGAGCTCCTCGACAAGGTAGGAACCGTTATCATCGAGGGCTTCAACAATAACGAAAAGGGCGCTGCTACAAACGCTTTTAAAAATGCCACCAACACAGCAATGGCCCCCGTTACCGGCTTTGGCAATTTCCGTATCGGTGAGGACGGCAAGCTTTACCTTATAGGCAAGAGTGAGCATTACCACACCCCTGTAGGACATCGCTTCAACGCTTACAAGCTTATCGATAACGCAAGAAAGCTGGGTGTTCTCAACGCAACACATAACAACACCCGCGGCTACATAACCCGTCTTATGGAAACAAGGATCATCCAGATGGCAAACGGTATCGAATGGGATGACGAGGAGGCAACAGCAGCTCTCAAGGAAAGCGAGGACAAAAAGGTCCTCAACCGCGTTATCAACCTTGAGACAGGCTCCCTCGCTTGCGAGGCAGGTCTCAAAATGATGCTTGCCCGCTTCTACAAGCTTGATCCCACCTTCCCTGAGCCCAAATATGCCGGCAAGACACCGGTATTCTTCATTATGGGCGACCTTAAGGGCGGCATCGAGGCAAACTATCACGGTACTACCGTTGTTGCTCAGACTCTCCGCGGTCTCTGGCCCGAGATCAGAGAAAAGTTGGCTCACGAGGAGCTTTACAAGGTAGTTCCCGTTTCCATCAACGATCTTGACGACTTCAAGGCTAAGATGGAAAAGTACAACTCCGGCTCCTACAAGACCTGCGGTTTCTGCCATGAGATCATACTTATGAACTACGGCGGAATCCGTCTCACAAAGGAATTCCTCCAGGGTGCATACAAGCTCTGTAAGGAGTATGACACACCTACAATGTGCGACGAGATCCAGTCCTGTATGTGGTATGACGGCGCATTCCTCTTCCGCCTCTACGGACTGACCCCCGACTTCTCCATCGTAGGTAAGGGCTTCCCCGGCGGCGAATATCCCGCTTCCAAGATCATCACAAACGCTGATATGGATACCCTCAACCAGTTCGGTGCCCTCGTTACCAACGGTCAGGAGGAGCTTGCAAGCCTTGCATACATCATCACAATGACATTTATGAAGGCTAACGGCAAGTATATCGCAGAGCTTGGCAAGCGATTTGATAACGGTCTCAAGGCCATCGCTGAAAAGCACTCCGAAAAGATCGTTTGTGCAGAGGGTCTTGACCATCTGGCAGCTCTCCATTTCCACACCGTTGACGAGGCCGCTGAGTTTGCAGGCAAGATGAAGAAGGCCTGCATCGACTCCTCCGTTATGCTCTACAAGGCAAACTGCGTTCCCGCTCTTCTTATGAAGCCCCCCGTGATCGCAAGCGAGGCTACCATCGACTATATCCTCAACACCATCGATACCCTTCTCAACGCTTAAACTATTCGCAATCAAGGGGCGAACTGTGTTCGCCCCTATGCCTATATTAATAAGGTAAAGGAAAACACAATGCTTGTTATTGGACTTGACGTCGGTACCACCGGCACGAAGGCCGTTGTCGTTGATAAGAGCGGCAACACTCTCGGCTCGGGATACCGGGAATATGCCCTCAAAAGTGAGGGCGGAAAAGTTACCCAGTCGGCAGGTGACTGGTGGGATGCGGCAGTATATGCCATCCGCACGGCTACCAAGAATATTGATGCCAACCGTATCGTTGCAATGAGCCTTTCCACTCAGGCGGCAAGCATGCTTTGTGCTGACCGTGACGGTGACGCAAAGAGCGAGGTCATTACCTGGATGGACACCCGTTCATCCCTTGAGGCTGAGGAGCTTTCCCGTGCTATCGGCAAGGAAGAGATATACAAAAAGAGCGGCTGGCTCCCTACCCCTGTTCTTGATGCCGCAAAAATTCTTTGGCTCAAAAAGAATATGCCCGAGCTTTTTAAGGCAACAGACTATTTCATTTCCACTCTTGAATATATGAATATGAAGCTTTGCTCAAGATGCGTTATTGACCCCACCAACGCCGCAATGAGACAGATGTTCGATATTCAGACGGGCAAGTGGGACAAGGCTATCCTTGACTATATCGGCATAGACGAGAGCCGTCTCCCTGAGATCCTCCCCATCGGTGCTAAGGTAGGTAACCTTTCTGCAACAGCAGCCGAGGAGCTTGGACTTCACACGGGAGTTCAGGTGTTCAACGGTGCCCACGACCAATACTGCGCCTCCATCGGCAGCGGCGCTATCGAAGCAGGAGACATGCTTCTTGCAACAGGTACCACCTGGGTAGTTCTCGGAATTACCGATAAGCTTCTCTATACAGAAAGCCATATCTCCCCCGGAATCCACGCTGTTCACGGCAGATACGGTGCCCTTGCATCCCTTGTAAGTGCCGGAAGTGCACTTAACTGGTACCGCTCAATAATTGACGGCGACTTTAAGGAAATGGACAGAAAGGCCGCAGAGAGAATGGAATCTGCCAAGGATCTGTTCCTTCTTCCCTACGTTTGCGGTGCGGGCTTCCCCCATAACCGCCCTGATCTTCGCGGAATGATGATCGGTCTCGACAAGGGCCACGACCGCTACGATATCGCAAGAGCTCTCATGGAGGGCGTTGCCTTTGAGGCGGCTGCCGTGCTTTCCCAGTTCAAGGAAAACGGTATGGATATCTCCACCCTTATGATGACAGGAGGCGCTGCCCGAAGCGATCTTTGGTCTGAGATAGTCGGTTACGTTACCGGATGCGATATCTGGAGAATGAAGGAGCCTGAGACCTGCTGTATGGGCGCCGCAATGACGGCAGCCGTTGGAGCGGGAATCTTCAAGGATTACAACGAATGCCGCTCCCTTATGGTAAAGCGCGAAAAGATGAACCTTGACGACCCCGAAAAACGTGCATTTTATAAAGAAAAGGCCACAAAATATGCAGCCCTTTCCGAGGCACTCAGAAATATAATGTGATTAATGATAAAATGGCTGTTGAATTTGTGCAACAGCCTTTTATCATGGTTTCAGATTTACACAATTTATAAACCGTTAAATCGTAGTTTGAAGTGTAGATTGATCAGTCGGTAGGGGACGGCGCCCTCGACGTCCCATTGCAAACATAACATATACATCAATACCAAACGTCTGTAGCACAAGGATTGATAGCCATTTTGTCGCACAATTCTT
>JAFXFQ010000179.1 GCA_017520365.1 Clostridia bacterium | reverse complement strand
TTTTCGGGATGTCGTGGGCGCCATCCCCTACCGGCACATCGATTCTCCCCCCCTCAACCCCCGATTTATCGCTCTTCTGTAATTCGTTACATAAAAAATTCCCCTGCAAAGGCATTTTTTTTTGCAGGGGGATGATCTTTAATCACAGCAAGGATCGGGCTTCTTTTGGGGGATAGGATCCTTTGCGGGGGGAGTTACATCTCCGAGACCGGTTGTCTCGGAAAAGATCGCATTGTGCTTTACTGTGTTCACAACGTCTGTAGGAACGATGATCTTTGATGCACTGCCGTTTGCAACCTGAATGAGAGCCTCATATTTCTTCAGCTCAAGAACTGCGCTGTCGGCACCTGCTTCTCTGAGTGCGCGAAGTCCGTCTGCCTCTGCTTTTTTAGCAAGGTAGATAGCCTTTGCTTCACCCTCGGCTCTTGCAATGCGGGCGTCTCTTTCACCCTCGGCAGCAAGGATCATTGCCTGCTTTTCACCCTCTGCACGGGTGATGGAGGCGGCCTTGTGTCCCTCTGCCTGGAGAAGTGTCTCTCGGCGGTCACGCTCTGCCTTCATCTGCTTTTCCATGGCGTTCTGTATCTCTGTGGGAGGGATGATGTTCTTAAGCTCCACTCTGCCCACCTTGATGCCCCATTGATCGGTGGCCTCGTCAAGGATCGCGGTCATATTTCCGTTGATTGTGTCACGGCTGGTCAGTGTACCGTCGAGCTCAAGCTCACCAACAAGGTTACGGAGCGTGGTGGCTGTGAGATTTTCAAGAGCGGAGATAGGGTTGACGGCACCGTATGCGTAAAGCTTTGCATCATATATGCGGAAGTATACTACGGTGTCTATCTGCATTGTTACGTTATCCTTTGTGATAACGGGCTGAGGAGGTGAGTCCATTACCTGCTCCTTCAGAGTGATCTTTTTTGCGATACGCTCGAAGAAGGGAATGAGAAAATGGATTCCTGCGCTCCAGGTGGTGCGATATTTGCCGAGAAATTCAATTACGTACTCTGTTGCCTGAGGTACAATCTTAATGCAGGTAAAGAGTATGATTACTGCGGCGATGATAAGAATTGCAACAAAAACTTCCATAATTCGGATCCTTTCTTATTTTCTGCTTTGCAGGTTTACAATTATATTATACATTAAAAAAACTGTTTCTTCAATACATAATTACCAAAAAAACTGTGCATTTTATGTGCTAAAAATATAAAAGTGGTAGTTGCAAAATTCGGTAAGATGTGATATAATATAACCAACGCATTGTTATATTTGCGCTATCCGGTACATGAATATACAGAAGCATTTATGCGGAAAGGTATGGTTTATGAAAGACTGGTTCATCCTTAAAAGAGACAAAGAGAAAAAGCATTTGATAATATACGGTGCTGTTGCGGTGGTGTTTACCGTTCTGGCTTTTCTTCTCTCCGTCCATTGGGCAACGTCCATAATAAGCGGTGTTGTTGTTTTCTTCCTCCTTCAGTTTAAGGTGGAGATAACCGAAAAATTCCCTATATGGATGCAGAGCATTCTTGTTGTAGCACTTTCTCTCGTTGAGTTTATACTTATGCAGGTCACCATCAGCTGCGGTGTAGCTCTTATAGGCGGACTTAAGTTCATTATGAACGTTATCCTCATCCTCGGCTTCACAGCCCTACTCTGGCTCATAACGGGAAAGATGAAGATAGCGGTTATAATTGTAACTGTAATAACACAGATATTTGCCATTGCCGATCACCTTGTAGTTCAGGCAAGAAGCTTTGAGATCCAGTTCTCCGACTTTTTCTCTCTCGGAACAGCGGCTCAGGTAGCGGATCAGTATGAATTTGAGCTTTCTCAGATAACAAAAATAGGTATAATCCTTTCACTTTTGTTTATCACAGCAATTCTTTCAACAAAATCACCCAAAAATGAGCGCAATCTCAAGCAGATCATTGCCTGTGCATCCTCTGTTGTTGCGGCTGTGCTTTGCGTGATCATCGTATATACTCAGGTAGGCGCTTCCATCATCGGATATCAGGATAAGTACTGGAAATTCCGAGGAAGTGAGAGAAACGGCTTCTGGGTAAATATGATCTATTCAGCGTCTGCAACGAGAATACTTACTCCCCAGGGTTACGATGCAGACAGCCTTGAGGCACTTGCCGATGCCTTTATAAAGGAAAACTCCCCCAATGCTGAGGGCACAAAGAAGAAGCCCAATGTTATCGTGATCATGAACGAGACCTTTGCCGACGTTCAGAATATCACAAAGTACATGGCCGGTGAAGGCGTAATGACAACAGACGTCGATGTCACCCCTTTCATTGATTCTCTGAATGACGATGATCCCAACGTAATAAAGGGTCACGCTCTTTCATCTGTTTACGGCGGTAATACGGCAAACTCTGAGCTTGAGTTCCTCACAGGACTCTCTATTCAGTATATTCCAAGAAACACCGTTGCATATAACCTCTATATGCAGGAAGAAAACTCATTTACCATCGTTGACTCCTTCAAGGAGGCAGGATACCGTACTGTTGCCATCCACCCCGAGAACCCTACAAACTGGCAGAGAGAAAAGATCTACGATTACTTTAATTTCGATGAAAAGTATTTCAAGGATTCCTTTGCTAACGTTCCCGAGGAGGATTATTACAGAGGTCATATTAGTGACGAGTCTATCTATGATAAGATCATAGAGCTTTATGAGAATAAAGAAGAGGGACAGCCTCTCTTCAATTTCACCATCACAATGCAGAACCACTCAGGATACGGCACTATCGGCTTTGAGCACGAGGTGCAGATCGAGGGTAAAAATAACTATACGGGTATCCGTGAGTATCTTTCCTCTATCAGAAGATCCGATGCGGCATTCCAGAGACTTGTTGAGTATTTCCAGAACGTTGATGAAGAGACCGTCATCGTGTTCTTCGGTGACCACCAGCCCTCACTTTCCAATATTGCAGCAAAGTTCTACGGCGTTGGCGATGACGATCCCACTCTCAAGCAGCTTTCCAAGTACGTAGTACCATATGTATTCTGGGCAAATTATGATATCGATATCGATCGCAAGGTGGCAGGTACAGATTCAAGTGTCGGAACAACACTGACAAGTATAAATTTCCTGTCATCCTGGCTCCGCGATATGGTTGATATTCCCGAAACAAGATTCAATCAGTTTGTGGATGCCTTGAACACGAATGTAATGGCTATGAATGCCATGGGCTGGTTTGATCACAGTGGTAACTTCCACGAGTCCGGCTATTCAACACCCAATCTTAACGATCCGCTGAAGCTTTACAGCTATCTGCAGTATAATATGCTGTTTGACAACGGCAATAGACTTTCACATCTGTATGCGCTTCCCGCGACTAAGGAATAAGCTATGCCTGTCAAGGATTATATAGTGGTAAGGATCGAAGGCGAATATGCATATCTTCGCGATGAAAGCGGAGAATGCAAGGAGGATGTGTTTATTGCCCTCGCACTGCTTCCCGCAGGATGCGACGTGGGTACACGTCTTCATTACGAGTGCTTTGAATATGAAATAATATAATGAAATGCCGTTGCGAAAGCAACGGCATTTTTAAATATACAAAGCGGCAAATCAGAGTTTGAAGGATAGGAGATACGGTCGCTTTTTTGAAAAAAAGCTCCGCAAAAAACTTTAAGAAGTCTTTGAATAAGAGAGCTTTACTCTCTTATTCAAAGACCTTAAAGCCCTACGGGCTTTCCTTCAAAGAAGAAACGTCCCCTCCTGCTCAAACTACGTTTTAGGAAGTTAGACGAAAACTTTTAAAAAACTTCTTAAAGTTTTTTGAAGGTGCGGAAACTTTTTCTCAAAAAAGTTTCTGCGTAGTATCACCTTCAAACTACGATTTTACGTAATACAAGCATCTGCACGGTGGGTGGTCGTTTTTTCTCATTTTAAAACCAAATATACGCAAAGTGCGGCAACGCAGCAACCGAGAACGAAAAAGCATATGGCGGGGAGATATGAAACGAATCCCCTCTCACCTTTGCGGCGTATCTCCATAAGGCTTGCGGCACCCATACCGAGGATCGCTACAGCGCAAATACCCAACACCACAGGAGCCGATATGACGTCTCCATAAAGATATACAAGGCCTGCTACTATGATAAGAGCGGCAAATGTAATGCTGAGAAGCTTTTCCTTATTCATCACGATCCTCCCGGGCGGCTATCCTCTTTGCTCTTTTCTGCCTTTTCAGAAGGGCTGCAAACACAATGACGGTCACCGCAGCCACAATAATCACCGTGGCATAAAGAAGAGGGTCGTAGGTGTGATCCCCTGCGGTGGTGAACCTTGCCTTCAGTGCCTCGCTGTCCAGAGTGTCGGAGCAAAGCTCAATTTTTGAAAGCTCTGCCGCCGCATCTGTGGCACCGTCTACCACAACGGCCGCATAGTCTGTCTTTTTGGCACCCTCATAGGCTGAAAGGTCGCAAAGGAGCGACACCCTTTCGTTGCAGGGAACAGTTGCCGTAAACTCTGCCCTCGTGTCTCCCCCTGAGAATACCACACAAACACGGGTCGACGCCTGCGTTTCTGAGCTTACCGTCAGGGTGACTCTTGCAGAAAGCCCTGAGAGATCAAGAGAGGGCTCGGTTCGGCAAATAAGAATACCCGAGCCGCCGAGAGACTCTGCCCTCTCAGCTCTGATAACTCTGTCTCCCGAAATACCGCTTGCAGTGAAGGGTGTGTTAAAGCTACCGCCGGAGACCCAGCCGAAGGTATCGTATGCCTCTGTGAAATCCCATATTCCGTATGTACCCTTGAAATCTCTGTCACCGGTGGAGGCACTGTATCCGTACGTCCTCGTGGGGATAACATTTTCGCCGTTCAGCATTTCCTTCAGACGGCTGTAAAGATCATCGCTCCTGTCCGTATCCGCAACAGAAACAGCGGTAAAATGCATACCCGCCGCCGCACCTGAAACGCAAAGCTCTCTATAATAGTCTGCGAGCCCTTCAGGCGAGCTGTCTGCCGGCGCCCTCCAGAAAACGGCGTTACCATCGCTCTGTGCGGCAAATGATACGGGTATTCCGAAAAGCCGTGCCATTCCCGGAGCAATGGCAGACTCCTCCGCACTCGTCTCATACATGGTAACTATGGGGCCGCACTTGTAATATGAAAGATAGTAGCTGATCATTGAAGCGCACAAGAAGGGGTCCTTGTCCGCATCGCTTGCGTAAGGCACCACTGCACGTGCATCGGCAACGGTGCTTTTCACAGCCTCGGTAAAGGCGCATATAAGCCTTGCCTTTGACTGTATGTATTCGGGGAGCATGATCCCGTCGCTGTTGACCGCACTGCCCATAATAAAGCCGTGAAGATTGGGATATCTTTCGGCAAGAAAGCTGACGGTGGCAAGCAGGACAGAAAGGCCATCCGTATCATCGGCGGAATAATCAAACGCTCTACCGTCTGTATCGGAAAAAAGGCGAAGATAGACGCCTGTTAAGGCAGAATCGAAGAAGCGGATGCTGCTGTCAAGCTGTGTCAGCACGTCCGAATTGAAATAGTATTCCTTTCCCGAATACATATATCGCTGTGCAGGGTAGATATACTCCTCCTCGCACAGGCCGCCTATGGCCACGTCCAGAATAACGTTTGAAAAATTGGCGTCAAACACATCTGCGGCATCGGCACCGTGAATGGCGGATGAAGCAGAGGCCGCAACAGGCGCAAGCGTACCGCTTGAGGGGGCGGTCAGGGTGTCGATGGGCATAAGACCGTCCTCTGTGTCAAGGACCACCTTGTAGAAATACTCGCAGTGATCCCTTTCGGGAACGAAGGATAGCTTGAACTTTGTGGAAAAGCCCTGAGTGTGGGCGGGAGAATAGTCAGAAAGATCAAAGCTGTCTGCCTCCGAAACGGGAATAGTGTACACCAACAGCTTTGAGCCGCTGTACTGCACGGAGGCTTCATTGGAAACGGTACCGGATATCACTATCCTCTTGCCGTCCCACCTGCAGGAGGAAACGTTACCGCAGGAGGTCTCCTTCTCACCAAGCTTAATGACGCCTGCACGGTGTACTGTTATCGTCACCCCGTCGGGGATGCTCTCAAAATATACGGTGAAGGTCTTAAAGGCGCCGTCCGATAAAAATGAGTACTTTCCGCTTTGGTTGATCGTCTGAGATGAAAGCACCGAGCTGTTTTTCATCTCATCCTCCACCTTTGCCCGGATAGTTCCCGTGTCGGCACCACTGAAGGTAAACCAGGATAAAACGCGGTCTGTGCTCTCAAAGCTCTTTACAGCGTTGAAGGTGATGCTGCAGCGGTTGTTTTCGGGGCGGATGAAAATACCGTCCTCAAAGATAGTCAGCTCGTTTTCCGAATGAACGGAATAGGCATTAAGCATTTCGGGGAGAGCATAGCTGTATGCCGTGTCGGCGATAATGGAGCGAAGCCTTATCTCAACCGGAGCACCGCTCTCGCATTTTGCATCTACCCTGATGGAGTAAAGCCCATCCTTCACCTCATCGGGAAGGCGGACAAAAAAGCTTGACTCTTCTCCTGTGGGTGTGTGCTTCACACTACTCTTTTCCTGCCTTGTACTGAAGGTGATCACGTACTCGGCCACCCGGCCGGAGGATTCCATATCAAAGGCAAGCTCCGTGAAGTCAGAAAGCACCTCAGGTCGAAAGCGTCCGCAAAAGGATACGATTCCCTCATCGCTTGAGTCAAAGGAGAAGGTGAGTCCACCCTCCTCTTCACTTCCCAAAGACACCGTTCCGCCGTCTGCAGACCAGAAGCGTGTGTCCAGTATTTCAAGCTCTTTGTAAACGGTGGGAGCAGGCTCACGGATATCCTCGGCGGCACTGGGGCGGATAGGCGAAAACGCCGACAGCATAACGAATATGATCGCAAGGGATATTATTCTTTTCATCGGCGGTCCTCCTTTTTAAAACTAAACCTTATGTCCGAATCTGTTTGAGGTATAGTCACGGTCAACGGTGATGACCGTGTTGTAAACAGAGCTGAGCTTTTTGATATCCTCATCGATCCTTTCGCAAAGCTCCTTGTCTGTCATCGGAAATTCATCCGTTATGGCAACATCGAAAATAAGATTCGAGTGGGTGATGCCGAAAACGGCGCGGAAATCGTGCATGGAGGCGGGAGAACCCTGCTCCGCACAGATGTGGTTGATGATCTCGGCCACCTGCCCCCTCACCTCGTTGACACGGGGGTCTGCGGTCTGAACGGGGTCCATGTGAATGACAAGATCCACCTTGCCCTCGTTTCTGAAGTCGTTTTCAATATTGTCGCAAAGGTCGTGGGAAAGCATAATATCCCCCTCGGCATCCACCTCTACGTGAACGGTGGCGAAAACCTTACCCTGACCGTAGCTGTGGATCACCAGATCGTGAATACCGAGAACACCCTCGTAGGAGCGAATGCGCTCAACGATGGATCTGATAACGTCTCTGTCGGGAGCCTTTCCCAAAAGGGTATCGGATGCCTCACGGATAAGCTTTATGCCGAGAACGATGATATAGACGGCAATTGCCGCACCGAGGATCGCATCGGTGTACTTGCCCGTCACAGGGGTAAGCACCATGCCGAGAACAACGGCACCGGTTGCAAAAACGTCACCAAGACTGTCAAAGGCAGTGGCCTTCAGCACGTCGCTGGAGGTCTTTTTGGATACTGCAAAATAGTAGACAGCCAGAGCCGCCTTTCCAAGCATCGTAGAGGCCATCAGAATGACAGCCGTATTTGAGAAGGTGGCAACACTGCCGCCTGTGAAGAATTTCTCAGCACTGTCACGGAGTATCTCAACGCCGAGAACTGTAATAATGACAGAGATGAAAAGGCCGCAAAGATATTCCATCCTTGCATGGCCGAAGGGATGCTCCTTGTCGGCAGGCTTACCGGAAAGATGATAGCCTACAAGAACGAATACGGAGCTGCCCGCATCGCTGAGATTGTTGATGGCATCAGCCACCACGGAGATACTGCCCATAAGTATGCCGAGGGTTATCTTTATTATGAAGAGAAGGATGTTTGCGGATATCCCGACGATACCCGCCACCTTGCCTGCGCGAAGGCGTTGCTTTTCCGTAATTGCTTCCATTTATACTCCTTACAGCCCCCTCGACGGAGGCTAATAGCTTATTGCTTAATCACTATATTATATCATTAATTATAACATCCGTCAATACGATTCGTAAACACGAAATAATTCCAAAAATCGAAGTATAGCCGCCAAGGCGGCAGTGATATTTGCACTTGGACCAATCGGTAGTCTGACAAGCAAAAAAACACACCGCTATTGCCCGTCTCATATTATTTCTGTCGAAAAAAGCAGG
>JAFXFQ010000178.1 GCA_017520365.1 Clostridia bacterium | reverse complement strand
CACCGCTTGTACCCTGGATCTCAAAATCATCGGCAATGTAGCCTTCAACGTAGCGGGCCGGTATATCCATCTCGCGGAGAAGGATAGTGGCCGCTGATGCAAAGTGAGAGCAGTAGCCTTGCTTTACGTCTGTGAGGAATGAAAGGATAACGGGCTTCATTCCCTTGACAAGCTCTTCATTGGGAGTTTTTGTGAAATAGAACTCATCGCTTCTGAAGTACTCAACGATTGCAAGAGCTGCCTCGTGAGGAGTGAGGATTCCGTCGCCTCCGTTTTCAAGCTCCTTGGCAATGGCAGCTTCCTTGATTTCTGCTGCTATTGCCGCAATGGGCTCAAGGGAGGATTTTTCCGTGTATGTGTCCGCAACGTAGGAACGGTATTTAAGCTCTGCGTTTACACTGTCAAGGAATTCCTTTTGCTCCTTGTCACTCATTGAGAAGTAGTATCTCTCAACAATGGATGTGCCAAGGTACTCGATCCCCATCTCATTAAGAGTCCATTCCAGCTCCGAAACGATGCTCTGAGCCTCATTGCCCTCAGCGTCGGGAGCGGCGGAGATTGCCTCTGCGCAAAGACGGTAGTATTCAATGGAATCGTCGATGGTGTGTGCAGTATCCTCTCTGTTATATGCCGTAACGTATGACAGAGTGCTGTAGCCCGTGCCGTACTTGATCTTGAAGGAGGAGTATGTGCCGTCAAAATAATTCTGATACTTGTAGGGTGAAACGTTAAGTGTCTCAAATTCCAGGATACCCGCATCAGTGTTCATAAAAGAGGGAACAAAAATAAGAAGACTCTGACCGCTTACTCTCCAAATGTTCAGCTGCTGGAGGGTGAAGCCGTAGGGAGAGAAATTCTTGTACGTGTTTTCGTCCTTTATGTCCGTAGAGGAGGGGTATACGTAGTTGTAAAATTTTGTTTTAATACTGTCGGGGGTAAAGGTGTTTCCGAATAGCTCACGGTACTTGTAAAGATCCGGGTAGGATGCACTGTACCATTTGTTTTCGTTCCAGTCAAATTCAGTGGCAACCCAGCTTCTGAGGTAAACGTTGCTTTTTCCCTCAGCCTCAACCTGAAAAATAAGCCTGTCGGGAAGCTCAAGCGCTTCAAATCCCAGCTCACGTGGTGCAAGTGAGTCAAGGCCGTAAACGAAGGGATCGTTCAGGTCAACGTCGCTTCCTCTCAGATATGCGGTAACGTAAGCACGTACAGTCTGTACACGGTCGTTGATGGGCTTGATAACGGTGAAGGGCGCTTTGACAAGAGAGAGCGGAAGCCATACTGCCAAAAAAGCGATAAGAGCAACACCGGCTCCGGCAAATCCGCCTGCCATAGAAGCTTTTTGGCGGAGCTTTGCTTTTTCTCGTTTTTCTTTTTTAAGTTGCACCCTTTCTGCCTTCTTTTGAGCCTTTTTAGCGTTGAGTGCATTTGTAAGTGCGTTGATGTCGGCAAGAAGATCTTCCTTCTTTGGAGAATCCTTCGCTAGCTTTGCGCAAGCCTTTTTGAGCGCCTTCAGCTGATTTTTTTGCTCCGTGCGCTGCTTTTTTGCATTCTTTTTCTCAAGCCGCTTTTGCAGTCTCAGCTCGTTTCTTTCGCGCCGCTTTTCATCTCGGTGGTTCTTGTATACGGCGGCTCGTGCCTGTCTTGCCTTGCTGAGGGGCATATCGGCATCAATTGCCTTGTCGTAAACGCTGTCAGCCTCTGCACGGAGAAGGAGCTTAGCTTGCTTTTTCTCCCATTTCTTCTTTTCTCGAAGGCTTTTTTTGTCTGCCTTTTCCTTTTTTGCCCTTGCAACCGCCTCTGCCTTACCGCCGTAACGGTAATCGTAGACCTTGAGCGCCATTGCGGCACAAACGAAGACTACCATAAAGGCGATGCCCGAATTACCCACAGCAATATTATACGTGAGTATTGGGCCGATGACTGCAGTCATAAGGATGGTTATGGGCAGGAGCCTGGTCTTTTTTTGAATGCAGAAATAAAGGATAAGACCTATAACGCTTGCAAGAATGAAAACACCGGCAAAACGGTAAGGGTCGTTGGTGGCTATTCTGGAATAGTCAAATCCATCGTTCACCATATAATTGGTAAACTGATAATATCCTCTTGCGGAGATGGTGTTCAGTGTGTAGTTGTAAATTCTGAGGATGCTGAAATATATGAAGCTGAAGGGGTCTCCGTAATTCAGAGCATATATTCCGATGGTGGCACCTGCGTATATAAAGGGAACAACAGCGGCGAAAACAGGGCCTATTGCCGCAACTGCGGAGGCAAGTGCAACGGGTATGGAGAGAAGCGCGATGCTTCCGGGGGTGACGATCGCCTCGCTCCAGTATGCGGATGCGGTCAATCCTGCGGCACCGCAGATAAATGCGGTAATTCCGAATACTCCGAGATACAGGACCAAAGCTCTGAGAAAAAGACCGAGATAAAGCCAGGGAGCGGACATATCAGCCGCAGGGGAATAATAAAACTTTTCAAGAGGAGCCTCGGAGGGCTTTTTCTTTTTTGCCTTTTTGAAAAGAGACAATAGATTAAGCTTTTTCATAATATTGTCTCCTTTCGTTAAATGAGGTCGGTGGCTGTGAGAACAGCACGACCGTCGCTTTGTTGAGTTTCAATGATCTCGGAAAGAGCAATGCCGTTGCGGCGAAGCTCGAGACGAACACCCTCGCAGTAGTCGATTCGCTCTGCGGGCGATACGTATTTGTCCGTAGGATTGAAGAAGAGCACCTCTGTGTGACAACCTGTGCCGGCACCGCCGAATACGGTGGGAACAGCACAGTATCGGGCAACAGATGCAGGATCCACATTTGGTGTAACGATCTTTATCGTTACGTTGACAGACTCTGAAATGATACCGCAAAGATCACAGATCTGGTTCTCTTCGCTGACTACTGCGGCAGAAGAGAATTTGAGATAGGTGTCGTCAAATGTGCCGAAGTCGCGCATATCAACAGCGTAGTAGCCGCTGTCACTTCTCTTGTCGTACCATACAACAGTACAGCGGTTTGCACGCTTGAGCTCTCGGCTCATTTCGGCAACGGCGATCTCAATAACACCGTCTGCACAGAAGTCGGGGATCTCGTCCTCAAACTCGTCACGGACAATGCCGCCCCAAGCCTTTTTTGCAAGGATGTGGTCATCCTCTGTGGCATCCTCAGTGTCGTTTCCTATAATGCCGGACAGCTTTGCTATCATTTCGTCGGCAGAAAGCTTGTT
>JAFXFQ010000177.1 GCA_017520365.1 Clostridia bacterium | reverse complement strand
GCTACAGACGTTTGGTATTGATGTATATGTTATGTTTGCAATGGGACGTCGAGGGCGCCGTCCCCTACCGACTGATCAATCTACACTTCAAACTACGATTTGTTGTACTCTTCACTCAACAAAAGCCACCCATTTGGGTGGCTTTGTTTTGGCAGCCGAATAGGGGAGAATCAAGATTAGTGGTTTCGCCGAAACGTGTTTCGGCGCTCACGGTCGTTTTGGGCTATTAAATTTGAAGTAACTTCAGCACAACGACCTAAAAACAGTCCACAGGACTGTTTTTGCCCGTCGTACCGACAAGGGCACGGTCTTTCGAATCCCGTAGAATTCGGCAAGCAAAGCAAAAGCCACCCATTTGGGTGGCTTTGTTTTGGCAGCCGAATAGGGATTCGAACCCCAACATACAGAGTCAGAGTCTGCTGTGCTACCGTTACACAATTCGGCTATCTGCATTTGCGGATTACATTATAGCAATGGTTTTCCCGTTTGTCAATACTTTTTTGAAAAAAATATTTTTTTATTTACGTGCTGATTGCGGTGGCACCACTCACTATTGACAAATCAGTTGTAAATTTGGTAAAATCAATATAGAAGATTATTTTGGGAGGCGATATCTTGAAAAAGACATTAAAGACCGTTCTTATGTCCTTTGCAGTTCTCGTGGCTCTGTGCGCAGTGTGCGTCTGCGCATTCCCCGCGGCAGCTCAAAGCACAGACCCCGCCGACAGCTACGTAAAGCAGACGGCGCCCTATGAAGACTAGACCCTTTCTATGTGGTTCGAGCACTCCTTCAAAAAGGTGTTTACAAGCGACAAGACCCACTCCGGTATGGACACCTATTCTGTCTATATGGGTAAAAATGAGATTCAAAACGCTCAGTTTATTCTCTATTCCGACACAGATAAGACAGGAATGAAGGCAACCGTTTCCTCTTTTACAGATAATGCAGGAAACACCATTCCCGCAGAGATCTACTATCAGATGTACATCACCACGTCTAACCTCCGCTCAGATTCTGTAAGAGGAACTACCATGGAGACCTCTTTTATCCGCGAGGGAGAGACGCCGGATCCTATGGTGCCTCTCAAGAACATCGGTAGTTTTAAGCTTAACGGCGGCAAGAGCCAGGCGTTCTTTATCAAGCTTAAAACTGCTGAGAGCACTCCCTCAGGCTGGTACTCTGCACAGCTCGACATTCAGAACTCAAGCGGACAGATAGTTAAGACCGCCACCGTATTCTGCTACGTTTGGGATTTTGTTATTGACGAAAAGACAGAGTTCCAGACAGCGATCTATTTTGACAAAAATACCTCCTACGGCGGAAGCTACCAGGCAAACTATGACTATCTCCTTGAAAACCGCATTTCGGGTATGGATATCCCCGGAGGACTTTATGCTGAAAATCCTTACCTTGCAAACCCCAGAGTCAGTGCTATCAGAGTAGGTGTTTCCGGCGGATATATGGACAATCAGTTCGATTATTCAAAGTATGCAGATGTCTATTCCGAGCTTAAAAGCTCTCCTTACTGGGACGAGTTTAAGGATAAGCTGTATTTCTATACGGTGGATGAGCCTATGGGTAAGGAGCAGCAGGATGCTGTTGCGGCTATAGGCGGTGGAAACTCCGGACATACTGTTGACGATGCAATTATCAGAGATCGGCTTCTCGATACCTATTGGGGAGATATGGCCGCTACCTGCATTCCCTATCACCAAAACCATCCGTATCCTTATTATTACTATAATCAGCCCCTCGGCAATTATGCGGACTATGAAAAGAAGGATGCTACTCAGGAAATGATCGATTCCGATTCCTGTCGAGTATGGTGCCCCCTTCTTACCGCCTTCACTCCTGCAGAGGAGCTTGACCCTGATTACACAACGAATTTCTCCGCTCATCGCAATGTTCGTACTATTACAGGCCAGATTTCCGGTATGTATACAATTCCCAATTCTTCAGCGGCACTGGGGTATGACTACTACAGCGGTTTTTATGACTGGGACGGCATATACGGTGAGTTCTATGACAGAACAATGTCCGATATCACCATAAAGAACGAGAAGAACGGCACCGACACATATAAGATGTGGACATATCTTGCAGGATGTAATAATCAGTATACATATGCTCACCATCTTATTGAAAGCACAGGTATCCAGACAAAGATGCTGTTCTGGCAGTGCTATCAGAACGATATCACAGGCTATCTCTTCTATTATGCCAATGAATGGAATCCCGCAGTGGTGGATACCACCGATACAGGTGCTCTCACAATGCTTGAGTGGTGCCCCGGAGTTGGCACATATGAGGGCAAATACAATATCTTCGGTGCCGGAGTTCTCTTCTATGCTCCCAACCACGCAAAGGGTATCAGGGGCTTGAAGTACGTTGGATCTGTTCGAATCGAGCATATGAGAGACGGTATTGAGGAATACCAGATGCTTACAATGCTCGAGGATTATATCGGCGAGAAGGAAACAAAGGATCTTGTTGGCAAGGTATCAACAAACGTTGTTCGCTATCTCTCCATTCCCGGATTTGACAGAAGCTCGTTCAGCTCCAATATGGATGACTACGACGTTATGGAAGCAGTACGCCGTGAGATCGGTAATACTCTTGAGGCCAAGGCAGCTGAAGGCCGCTGCGATCACAGCTTTGATGACGGCGAGGTCATTCTTGAGGCAACCTGCCTTGAAATGGGAACTCTCCGCCGTACATGTAAGGACTGCGGTATCACTACCGATGATATTATCCCCACACTTCATTCTGAGGGCTCCTGCTATGAAAAGGTCAGCGGAATTGCTCCCACCTGCACTACAGACGGCGCTGAGATCTTCAAGTGTACCGTTTGCGGTAATATGAAGACCGTAAGCACCACCGCTTTCCATAGCGACCTCAATTATTACACCTACGAGCAGAACAGTGCAAAGGCACACACCGTTTACTGCTCAGTATGCTCCGAAAAGGTAGACGTTAAGGAGCACACCTTCTTTACTATCGATACAGCGACCTGCTACGAGGGCGGCTTCCTCAAGGACGAGTGCCGCTTCTGCGGATACGTTACCGATCCCACAGACGATGACGGAAACGTAGTTATCACAGAGACCCCCGCAAAGGATCACGCTCTTGTGACAGAGACAGTTGATGCTACCTGTACAGATGACGGCTACACAGGCACAGTTTGTAAGAACTGCGATTTTAGTGAAACTACCGTAATCCCCGCACCGGGTCACAACTATACCGAGGGATTCTGCATAGTTTGCGGCGAGGCTGATCCCGACTATTCACCCGAGCCTGACGTAATGAAGGGCGATATCAGCGGTGACGGTAAGATCAACGGTATGGATATCAATATTGCAAAGCGAATCCTCTCAGGAACCGCCGAGCCTACAGATGAACAGCTGGTAGCAGCCGACGTTACCGGCGACGGTGCCTTTAACGGTCTGGATGCAACCCTCCTCTCCAGATTCATAAGCGGCTCCATCAACGATTTTAACTGATAAAAAGCGACCCCTCGGGGTCGCT
>JAFXFQ010000176.1 GCA_017520365.1 Clostridia bacterium | reverse complement strand
TAGCATTAACCGTAAAAAGCAAATGCAACTAAAAATTGAAGTCATACAAAAGAAAGCCCCTGATTTCAGGGGCTTTCAAGCTTTTCGCCTTTTCAAGCCCTGTCGTACCTTTGTACGCCGACGGGCTTGAAATGACGAAATCTGCATCCTTCTCGACAGTCCGTATCAGCTTGTCGATAAAGTTATCGACAAGCTGAAAAGAACCGCCTAAGGCGGTTCTTTTTGTTTTTTATTAAAATTTACCTCGGACACTTCGTGAGCCGCCTGAGCTTCTGCCTGATCCTCCTCCTGAAGAGGACTCGGGCTTTTTAACTCTGGTCACGGTTCTGTAAAGGAACAAATCTCTTGATGAGGTGATCTTCATACTGCCATTCTTCGTATAGCTTGCGGCGCCGCTCTGCATAACTGCGCTGTTGAGCTGCCCCTTCCATATACCTGTAACGATAAGCGCAACCACGAGACCGACAACAAGAGAAACGATGATGCTCATTCCGTAATTAAAGGGAAATCCGTTTATCTCGCCGTTGATCTGATACTCGCATCCGTCCAGAAATGCCTCAGCCGCAAGGTAATACTCCTCATCATATAGCTCTTCGGCAACGCTGTCCTCTATATCGTAAAGCTCATCCTCGGTGATGGCTTTGGTGGCAAGGCCCTCAGTTTTTATTATATAGGTGCGCTCGCCCTCCTCATCATCCATGGCTATGAACAGATACACGGCACTGTTCATATCTCCTCTGCCGAAGCCGCACTCATCGTAGTAGGCACTTGCAAAGTAGTCTGCGTTTTCACCGTTTGTGGTGGGAAATGTGGCGATAATGAAATCAACGTCATATTTTTCGGACAGCTCCGTGAGCCTTTTTGAAAGGTCTGCCTCTTCTTTATCTGCAAAAAGATCCGCTCCGTCAAAAAGCAGGGGTGCCTCGCTTGCAAAAACAGGCACAGCCGCAAGAACGGTAAGAAGAAGGGAGGCAATTATTATTGAAATCAGCTTTTTCATTGCAATACCCCCTTACAAAAGCCACAGCAGGTAGGATAAGCCGAACAAGGCTGCGGATACTGCAGCAGTGAGGCCGAAGAGCCATCTCTTGTAGGCACCCTTATCAAGAGGCAGGTTGCCTGCCAGCTTTCCTGTCTGACCGTTCATTGCAAAATAATACCGTTCCCCGTTCCAGGAGGTATTAAGCAGCCACACGGGGTAGAGGGCATATTTTGCCTCGCTGTTTTTAAGGCTAATATTGGAGGTTTCGGGATAGACTGTTGTGTAGCCCACAACGGTGCTTCTGAACTCATCCTCCGTGGTTTTCTTTATCCTCTCGTTGGCACGGATGATGCTCTGCTCCGAGTCAACGTCATATTTATCTGCCAGATATCCTGCAAGATATGCCGTTTGGAAATCCTTTGCGTCCTCAAATCGAAAAGGCTCGATGGACTCCATAAGTGCATCCTGCATTTTTGATGATCCGTCCACGGGGACCTTCTCATAGCTGATAAGTCCGTCTCTTGTAATATTATAATGTGATGTCTCGGTGTACATATATTTGGAATCGCTCCAGGTGCGCACCTTTGTTGCCTTGTATCTGATATGGGCATCCGCATCCGCATCGAAAAGCCAAACGGGAACGTACACTCCCTTTACCTCGTCGATATGGTTTTCATCTGCAAAGACCTTGGGCAAAAGGCGCTTGCCCTTATAATGCTTTTTAAGTGCCGCCTTTGCGTCCTCCTTATCAAGCTTGAAGGGAATAACGTAATCCGGGCGGAGCTCGTTGGCAAACTGGCCCATCATGACAACGGGGTTGTCACAGTAAGGACAGCTGGTAGCCGCGCAGGTATCGTCACCTACGATCTCGCCTCCGCAGGAGTTGCAAACGTAGACCCTAAGGCCGTCTGCCTCGCCCTCCTGCCACTGTCCGCCGGGCTCCTTCTCCCATTTCATATCATCATCACGGTCACCCTTTAGCTCCTCATCGTAGGAGCGTAGCGTTTCCATCTCGAATTCCGTATCGCAATAGGGACACTTCATCTTCTGGATATCGGAATCAAATTCAATGGCACCGCCGCAGCAGGGGCATTTATATTGCTGTAATACGGCCATAACCGTCAGCTCCTTTCAGGATCATTTACGATCAGACAATGTCGTCGTTATCAAAGGGGTCGCCGCACTCGGGGCAGAACTTGGGAGGAGTAGCTCCCTTTTCAGGCTCCCAGCCGCATTTGTCGCACTTATACTGGGGAACGCCTGCAGGCTTCTTCTGACCGCACTGTGCGCAGAACTTTGTCTTGTTTACTGCACCGCAGGAGCAGGTCCAGCCGTCTGCATCTGCAGGCTTCGCTGCGCCGCACTCGGGACAGAACTTTGTTGTGGACGTTGCACCGCAAGCACACGTCCAGCTGTTTGCTGCCACGGGCTCGGGCTTTTTAGCTCCGCACTGAGGGCAGAACTTTGTAGTAGACGTTCCACCGCAGGAGCATCTCCAGCTATCTGCTGCAGGTGCTGCCGCTGCTGCTGCCTGCTGCTGAGCCATCTGCTGCTGTTGCTGCTGCTGACCCATCTGGAAGAACTCGGCCGCGTTCATTCCGCCGCCTGCGTTCATAGCCATGCCCATACCCATAAATCCTGTCATTGCTCCTGCTGTATTACCTGCAGCAGTCTCCTGAGCTCTTGCGTTGGCAGTTGCCATTCTTGCTGCAAGCGCCATAGGATTACTGCCGTAGGATGCAGACTCCTCCATCTCGTTGATGATCTGCATATCCTTTTCTGAAAGGGAGATGGGGTTAAGAGCAATCTTACCGATGGTAATACCTCTTGTTTCCATCCACTCAGCCTTGAGGGCATTGTTCATTGCGTCCTTAAGCTCTCTTGCTCTTGCAGGAAGCTCGTCGGGGCGTATTCCAAGAGCTGAGAGCTCACCGAGAGCGGGCTGAAGTGCATCGATAAAGTCAATTTTCAGTGTTTCATCGATCTCTTCTCTTGTGAATTCATCAACAACGTTTCCGCTGTACTTAGTATAGAAAAGCATAGGGTCGGTGATCTGGTATTCATACATACCGTTGCATCTCACCTGTACTGTTCTCGTAATACCAAGTTCATTGTTCTTTACACGGAACATGATAGGTGTAGGCGTACCGAACTTATTACCGATAATAGCCTTTGTATTGAAATAATAAACTCGCTGATCCTTGCCTGTGTCGCCGCCGTAAGCGAAACGCTTACCGATAGCCTTAAAGGTCTGCTTTAAGCTGTCGCCAAGCTTACCCGTGAAGATAGAGGGTTCGGTTGAAGTATCGTATGTAAATTCGCCGGGCTCAGCACAGAATTCAACGATCTTGCCCTGCTCAACTATGATCATAGCCTGACCGTCGGCAACTGCGATACCTGAGCCGTTTGAAATGATATTGTCCTCACCCTTTGTGTTAGAGGAGCGCTTGCTTGTCTTCTTCTGTCCTTTTTTCACAAGCACGTCTGAGGGCAATGCATCACAATAGAAAAATTCCTTCCACTGGTCTGCGAGAACGCCGCCAATAGCTCCGATTCCTGCTTTAATAAGTCCCATAATGTGTATCCTTTCTGATAAAGTGTGATATTTTAAAATTTTGGCACAATAGCTATATTCTTGACTTATATTATAACATAATTATTCAGCTTATACAATGCAGTTTTCAAAGTTTTTGTGCCTTTTTTATAAACGTAAGGCGATAAATCGGAGTTTGAAGTGTAGATTGATCAGTCGGTAGGGGACGGCGCCCTCGACGTCCCATTGCAAACATAACATATACATCAATACCAAACGTCTGTAGCACAAGGATTGATAGCCATTTTGTCGCACAATTCTT
>JAFXFQ010000175.1 GCA_017520365.1 Clostridia bacterium | reverse complement strand
TACGTTTATGAGCTGATGCCCTCTGCAAATTCCAAGAACGGGCTTGCCCGCCCTTACGAATGCCCGAAGAAGCTCAAGCTCTGCGGCATCGCGCTCTGCGTCTATCTCAACAGAGCCGTCTATTTCCTCGCCATAGTATTTTGGGTCTATATCATTACCGCCGCACAATATCAGCCCATCGTAGCTTGTGTCAGCCTCGGGCAGATACTTAAAAACCGCCTCCGCGCCAACACCCTCTACAGCGCTCACGTAATTCTGCTCGCCCAAATTTCCGGCTAACAGTATTCTAAGCTTTTTCATATATTCTCCGTCAAGCAAAGTGTGTACGCTTATTTCTTATACGTATCCTTCAAAACCTCAACGATGCAGTGCGACATCTGTGCAAAGCCTGCGGCATTCGGGTGAACTCCGTCTTCAAAAAGATACGTGCCCTTTGTTGCGGGGGAGATATCGGTACCGTTGTAGAAATCAACGTAGGTCACGTCAAATTCATCCGCTATTTTTTTGATAGCATCATTATATTCAAGAAGATTGCTGCCCGATTTAGGCTGCCAATGAAGCATAGAGCAAACGTAAACGCTTGCATCGGGATATCTGTTCTTAACCTTATGAACAAGAGTTGCATACGCCTGAGCAAACTTTGTGCAATCTCCGATATACTTACCCGCTTTTGCATCATAAATATCGCCGGAATCGGTATAAGTGCCAACGGGCAGTCCCTTGAGCGCATCGTTTCCGCCGATTATAAGAACTATAACGTCGGGGTCTATGCCGAGTATATCGTTGTGAAGCTGGGTCGCTCTGTCCATACAGCCCGCCTTGTTATCGGCATCTATCGCAGTGCTTACACACGAGCCGCTCCAGGAGTTGTTAACACAAAGCTTCATATCAAGCTCGTTTATCGTTTTCATCCACCAGGTTTCATCTACTTTAACCTTACTTACGTAAAAATTGGCATTTCCGCCGATAGTGGAATTGTAAAGCGTGCTGTTGCTGTATCCGTTATACGTAGAAGTGCTCGCGCCAAGTATGGAAATGTATTTATCCTTCAGTAAATTCATATTTTCACCCTCTAAAGTTTTGTATTCTATATCAAAAAGCAGGGAATGTGCTATTTCCTGCGAGGAAGCGGTACCAACCTTGACCATACAGCCTCTGGTTTCCGCCACAGCCTTCTCCGCGGCAGGAACGCCCGTGCTTGCATATCCCCATCGGATAGTTTCCTTTGCCGAGCCGAAGGCAAGCATCTCGCCCTTATGTATCTTTATATCCACGTCAAAGTATACCCACTCATTGACCGCAGTGCTTGTGTAGGTGTTTGCGGGTATCACGAGAGGATAAGTCTCCAAGACCACGGCGGGAGAGGAGGTGTTCATCAAATAGACCTCTGTTTTGCAGTCCTTGGTGGGATCGGAGATGTTCATAACCGGAACACCGATGCGCGTAACCGTCGCTCCCTCAAGCACGTCGTTTACGTTCTGCTTAAAAGCAACGGGGTTGTTGCTCGTAGTGGCAACACGCATATCCGCAAAGGAAAGCTCGCGGTTAGATGAAAAAAGAGTGCGCTCTACTACGGTCGGCGCCGCAGGTGTGGGATCCGTAACGCTCTCCTCGGGGTCCGTTGTTGGCTCGGTAGTCGGGTCGGTGACGGGGTCGGTAAGCGGTCCGCCCGTCTGCTCTCCCGCGCACGCCGTTAACGTTAAAAGCGCAAGCAGAAGCGCAAGGATAAGTGCTACTGCCTTTTTCATGGCTTTTCTCCTTATTATTAAACTATCACTTGATTATCTTCATAAGAGTTTCGTCCTCGGCGATATATTCCAAGGCAATTTCCTTGATCCTGTCCTGACCGAAATTGTAGCGGTCGTATATGCCGACGCTGGGCAATCCGATCTTCGCCGCGGTTTCGATTGCCGTCAGCGAATCCTCAAAAAGACAGGTCTCCTTGATGTCCGTGCCCAAAAATTCGATCGCCTTCAGGAAAATATCAGGCTCTTCCTTGCCCTTGCCGATCTCAGCGCAGGAAAACACCTTCAAAAAATACTTTTCAAGATCGCAATGCTTCATCGCAACGTCAAGAAGATCCCGCGCGGTTGCTGATGCAATGCACATTTTCACTCCTTCGCTTTTGCAATGCTCCAAAAACTCTCTCACGCCCGCCTTGAGCTCAACTCTGTTTGCATAAAAGTCTATCATAATTGCGTTAGCCAGGGACAAAAGCTCGCCTCCGCTTTCACCCATCTTGTACTTGGTGTGAATTAAATCCATTGCATCCTTGAGCGTGAGCGTGCGTACCTTTTTATCGTCCTCAACATCCGGAACAAAGCTTTTGTCGTTCAGATATCTTTCGCCAAAAGTAGACCACAAAATGTCCCAAAGCATCAAAGAATCGATGAGAGTTCCGTCCATATCAAAAATTGCCGCTTTAAATTCCATAAAACCACCGTTTTTAAAGGTATTATACAAGGTATTATACAAGGTATTATACTATGAGCAATAAAAGCTGTCAAGGAGGAAAGACGGATTGCTT
>JAFXFQ010000016.1 GCA_017520365.1 Clostridia bacterium | reverse complement strand
GTGTTTCTGTCACTCTTCTGGCAGGTCTGCTCCTTTCCTGTTTGGCAAAGGTAGCACAGCTTCCTGCCGTTACCGCATATATTATTGCGGGTATCATCATAGGTCCCTGTGTTCTCGGTCAGATCCCCCTTCCCGAGACCTTCAAGGGTATTTTCCTCACTCACGAGTTTATTGAGACCTTCAAGCTCATCACCGATATCGCAACAGGCTTCATCGCCTTCTCCATCGGTAACGAGTTCCGCCTTTCCGCTCTTAAGAAGAACGGCAAGCAGGCAACGGTTATCGGTATCGTTCAGGCTATTGTAACTACACTTATCGTTGATGCGGCTCTCATCGGCCTTCACTTTATGATGCCCGACAAGCTCCCCCTTCCCGTTGCCGTTACTCTCGGTGCAATTGCTGCTGCGACAGCACCTGCGGCTACTCTCATGGTAGTTAACCAGTATAAGGCGAAGGGCTCTCTTACAGACCTCCTTCTTCCCATTGTTGCACTTGACGACGCTGTAGGTCTTGTTATTTTTGCGGTTTCCTTCGGTATCGCACGATCCATGGCTATGGGTGTTGCTCTTGATTTCAATACTGTTATCGTAGAGCCCGTTCTCGAAGTAGTGTTCTCTCTCCTTCTCGGTGCTGTTATGGGCTTTTTGTTCCACCTCACAGAGAGATTCTTCCATTCTCGAAGCAAGCGTATGTCTATTTCCATCGCTTTTGTGCTTCTCACGGTTGCGCTCACTACTCTTGATTTCAAGATCGGCCCCGCACACGTTGGATTCTCCACCCTTCTTACCTGTATGATGCTTGGAACTGTGTTCTGCAACATTTGTGACGTTTCCGAGGAGATCATGGACAGAACGGAAAGATGGACAGCGCCCCTTTACGTTCTCTTCTTCGCGCTCAGCGGTGCAGAGCTTGACTTTACCGCATTTGCAGATGTTGCAATTATCGGTATTGGCGCAGCTTACATAATCGCACGCTGCCTCGGTAAGTATTACGGTGCATACGGAAGCGCAAAGCTTATGAAGTGCGAGCCCAATGTAACAAAGTACCTTGGCGTCACTCTCTTCCCCCAGGCGGGCGTTGCTCTCGGTATGTCTATTATTGCCGCAGAAAAGATGGGCGAACAGGGTTCTCTCGTTCGTAATATCGTTCTTTTCTCCGTTCTTGTTTACGAGCTTGTAGGACCTATGCTTACAAAGCTTGCCCTTCAGGCAGCCGGTGAGATCAAGCCTGAGGGTAAAAAGAGCGCCCGCGGTGCTACGGATATGAGAAGACACAGAGCAAAGCACTAAATGAATCTAAAAAAACACGGCCGTTTCGGCCGTGTTTCAGCTTGTCGATAAAGTTATCGACAAGCTGGCTCAGGCTGTCGAGAAGGATGCAGATTTCGTCATTTCAAGGCCGTCGGCGTACAAAGGTACGGCAGGGCTTGAAAGGGCGAAAAGCTTGAAATCCCCTGAAGATCAGGGGATTTCTTTTGTATTTTCTTATTGAGTTGATAGCACAGAGAACGCCTTAAACGCTTGCGCCTGCGGAAGTTGATAAGGCAGTAATGCAATCAAAGCAGAAAGCAGCTTTGGGGGACATCTGTTTTTCATAATTCTTCTCCCATTTGGTATTTTCAAAAACGTATCATTTTGTATTTTGAGTATGGCATACCGAATTTTCAATTTCAACAGTATATCATTACGGCTGTTTACAATTGACTTATTGCACAAACTATGTTATAATTTACCCATCACTATAACTAACAACGGAGACTGCTATGGGCAAGATCACTATTCTTTCTGAGACCACAAAGAACCCCATTTCCCTCATCGGCGAGAGAGCGGGCATTTGCTGGGGTGCAAATATTGAAAATAAAGAGCGCAACTACAAGAGAGGTCTTGACTGCATCGAGGCAGGCCACGGCAGAACTCTTGAATACGTTAACGTTGAGCTTGTTATCGACGGATATTCAGCCCGCGTTATCCGTGAGTGGTATACCCATCTCGGCGGTGCGCCTACCAGACTTCAGGCAAGCACCCGATATATTGATTACGGCAATTTCGAATACGTGATCCCTCCAAAGGTGGAAAAGAACGAAGAGGCGAAAAGAATATACGAGGATACAATGAGAGCTATCACCGAGGCAGGCGAAAAGCTTGAGGAACTGGGCATTCCCAGAGAGGACAGCGCCATGCTCCTCCCCCTCGGTATGACCACAAAGATCGTGGACAAGCGAAATATGAGAAACCTTATCGATATGTCCCGTCAGAGAATGTGTACCCGCGCTTATTGGGAGTACCGTGAGCTGTTTCGTGATATCTGTAACGCCCTTCGCGATTATTCCGAGGAGTGGGCATATGTTATCGATACACAGATGATGCCTAAGTGTGAGGCTCTGGGATATTGTCCCGAAACCTATTGCTGCGGCAGAAAGCCGAAAAAGAACGAAGAATAATATTTTTAAAAACCTGTTGCTTTTGCAACAGGTTTTTTGGATTGACTTGACAATTCAAGTCAAAAAGCTTCTGAATAGTCCCCCTTCAAACTCTAACTGATCGAAAAGAAAAGCGCCCCGAGGGGGCGCTTTCAGATTGTTGAAATCATGCGTGCTTTTTGCAGGTGATCTTCTTAATAACGAAGAGGGTACCTACTGTAACTGCTGCCATAATGGGAAGAACGATATACCACTGGGGGATAAATGCAAAGAGGAGGTAACCAACGAAGGAGATACCTGCAACTGTGAGCGCGTAGGGGAGCTGAGTAGAAACGTGAGCCACATGATTGCACTGAGCGCCGGCGCTGGACATAATGGTAGTATCGGAAATGGGGGAGCAGTGGTCACCGCAAACAGAACCTGCAAGGCAAGCGGACATACCGATGATGAGAAGAGGATCGGTAGCATCGAAGAGGGCTGTTACGATGGGGATAAGGATTCCGAAGGTACCCCAGGATGTGCCTGTGGAGAAGGAAAGGCCGATAGCAACAAGGAAGATAATTGCAGGGAGGAAGTTTGCAAGTCCTGCTGCGGAGCCGGACATAAGAACGTCAACGTAATCTGCAGCACCGAGAAGACCTGTCATATTCTTAAGGCTTGTTGCAAATGTGAGGATAAGGATGGCGGGGACCATTGCGATAAAGCCCTTGGGAACGCAGGCCATAGCCTCCTTGAAGTTAACGATGCGGCGGATCATAAGGTATGCAATTGTGAAGATAAGTGCAACGAATGCACCGAGGGGGAGGCCGACGGTTGCATCTGTGTTACCGAATGCATTTGCAAAGTCCATATAAACTTCGCTGCTCTTATCAAAGAAGCCGCCAACGTAGAGGAGAGCCGCAACGCAAACACCAACGAGAACGATAACGGGAAGGAGAAGATCGATGACCTTGCCCTTGGAATTGTGGTCCTCTTCCTCAATAGCTTCGCCCTCGCCGCCGAAGAAGAGATTACCGTTATTGGCATGGAGCTCGTGAGCTTTCATGGGGCCAAAGTCGAACTTCATAAGAACGATCGTAATGATGAATACGAAGGTAAGAAGAGAGTAGAGGTTGTAGGGGATTGCCTTGACAAAGAGAGCAAGGCCGTCGATATCGCCTGCATCCTTGGTGTAGTCAGCCACTGCTGCGGCCCAGGAGGATATGGGGGCGATCATACATACGGGAGCGGCGGTTGCATCAATAAGGTATGCAAGCTTTGCACGGGAGATCTTTGCCTTGTCTGTAACGGGGCGCATAACGGCACCGACAGTAAGGCAATTGAAGTAGTCATCGATGAAGATGAGAACACCGAGAATGAAGGTGCAGATGGATGCACCTACCTTGGACTTGATGTTCTTCTGTGCCCAGCGGCCGAAAGCGGCACTGCCGCCTGCTCGGTTAACGAGTGCAACCATAACGCCGAGGATAACGAGGAATGCGAAAATACCTGCAGTTCCGGAGATGGCGCTGATGAAGCCCTCCTGGATCACGGAATCAACAGCCTTTACAACGTTGAAATTAGTTGCAAGTAGGCCGCCGGCAATGATACCGATAACGAGGGAGGAATATACCTCCTTAGTGATAAGTGCGAGGGCAATTGCGATAACGGGTGCGATGAGAGATGTCCATGTGCGGTAATAGGGAGTATCTGCGGCAACGGTGCCCATCCAGCTGCAAGCTTCACATTTTGCACCTTCGCAGTCAGGGCAGGTCACGGTTGCATCGGGGTTTCCGCCGTCGATGGCGATAAAAACCATGAGACCGATGATGACAACTGCCATGATAAGTACGAGAATGTTACTCTTTTTCATGATTTTTCCTTTCTTTTTATAAGAAAAGACCGTGACAGGCCACGGTCTTTAAATACAAAAGTACAAAAGATCATGACAGCGCTCCACTTAAAGTGACAGTACAATACATATTCTGCATTGTCCCAAGCATTCCTTCGAAAGCTTTCGGCGTCATCCCCTTTCGCCTACGCTACTCTTGTCAGACGCACCTCTATCAAGGTCGTTTCTTTATTAAATACGAGAGCTATGATATCATATTGCAGGGGAGTTGTCAACAATTTTGTAACAATTTTATAATATTATCGATAAGTTTCGATGAAACGGAGCACCGCCTTAACGGAGTTGTCTGCCGCCAGACGCGCAAAGGTGGGGTAGTCAAGGGAGGCGGCGTCATCACCGCCGTCGGAGATGGCTCGGATGATTCCAAAGGGAACTTCATTTACATAGCAGACGTGGCCGATAGCGCCGCCCTCCATCTCACAGGCTGCGGCATTAAAGGTGGATTTTATGTACTGTCTTTTTTCTTCGGTGCAAACGAACTGGTCTCCTGTTGCAACGGTGCCTGTGATGCATTTGATGCCCTCTGCCTTTACACATTCGGAAAGTGTGTCTGCGATATTCTTATCGCAGGGGATATTTACAATATTGATTCCGGAAAGAAGGCCCACGGGGTCGCCGAGGGGAGAGGTGTCCATATCGTGCTGAACTACGTCACCGGCAACTACAACGTCAAGCACCTTAAGACCGTCTGCGAGGCCGCCGGCTACACCTGTGTTGATGATGCAGTCAAGAGCAAACTTCATACACATAGTCTGAGCGCATAGAGCGGCAAAAACCTTGCCAACACCGCATTTTGCGCAGACCACGCGCCGGTCGCCGATGTATCCGCATTCAAAATCTATTCCGCTGATATTAACAGTATAGTTATCCGTCAGCTTTTTCTTGATACCGTCTATCTCTATCTGCATTGCGGCAATTATGCCGATGGCTCTTTCGCTGTGATCATGCTTCGTCATATTTAAAATCTGCCTTTCCGAGGTTTTCTCTTTCGAGGAGTGCCTCAAGATAGCGCTTGCACTCTGTCTTCGCGCTTTCAAGAGAGAGCTCCTTGTAGTTTCCGCATTCCTTGCGGGCCGCTCCGAACATCTCTCCGTCGTGATCCACGGTCTTTTGGAGGATATCCTTAACGAGGGCGTATGCCTCCTCGTTTGTTGCGTCTCTCATAAGTAGGTAAAAGCCTGTGCGGCATCCCATGGGTCCAAAGTAGATAACTCGGTCGGAGAGGGCGGAATTGCGGGCAAAGGTTGCCAGCATATGCTCAACTGAGTGGAGGGTAAGGTTGTCCATAAAATCGTCGGCATTGGGCTTTCTTGTGCGAAGGTCATAGGTTACTATATCCCCGTCGATACGGGAAACGTACATTCCGGGCACGATAAAATCGTGGTCCACGTTAAAGCTTGTGATACGGTTGATGTTTTTCATAGTATCCTCTTGATTCGTTTTGAACGTTAAATTTGGGTTTATCTAACTTATCTAACAGTTGAAAGGTTCACGCTGTTAGGCCTCCCTCTGGGAGGGAAACTTTTGCAAACAGTTCCACAAACCCAATTTGCCAATTTCTTTTTAAAGTTTTTGAGAGTGCAGAGGACTTTTTTTCAAAAAGTCCTTTGCAAAAAATCTTCGGGAGGGTCGCCCCTCCCGATAGGATTTATCAGAACTTAACGTCGCGGAGAATTCTCTTTTCAGCAGCAGGGCACCAGAGGCCGTTGTTAGCTTCGCAGATGTCTGCAAGATCAGCGAAGAGCTCTGCATTCTCGCCGCCCTCCTCTGCTATCTTGCGGAAATCGGCGATAGCTGTGAGGGGAAGGTCGATATGGGTATAGATAAGCTTCTTGCCACCGGGGATCTTGGGGAGGTTGAGAGTAGTCTCAGCGTCCGCATTAAGGCCGCCGATGTGTGTGATCATTCCGGAGGGAGAGATCTTGCCTTCTTCCATAAGGCGGAGGGACTCCTTCATATCCTCTGTGTTACCGCCGGAAGTTCCGACGATGTGGGTGGAAGCATAGTGAACGTTATAGAAGTTGAACATTGCACTGAACTCGGGGTTTGTGGGGCCTGCAAAGAAGTTGAGGCATCCGTCACGTCCGAGAAGAGCATCGCCCTGCTCAACAACGGGCTTAACAGGTGCGAACACGAATACGTCGTCGTAGCCGTCCTGACCTGTGAGGCTCTTGAGGTACTCTGTTGTGTTGCCCTCAAGTGCTGTGTTTACATACTTGAGCTCAACGCCGTGAGCCGCCGCATCCTCAACGGTGATAAGAGAAGCCGCTCTCTCAAGGCGAGCCGCGTCAACGTCTGTAACAACGAGGAGACGGGGAGGACGACCGCCGTGAACAGCGTAGTCGATAGCTCCGAGACCCATGGGGCCGGCTCCCGCAAGAATTGCCATACAGCCGCCCTCAATGGTGCCCATCTTGTGCTCGTAGGATCCGGGTGTTGTGTGATAGTTTGCGTGGAAGCCGCCAACAATGCAGCTCATAGCTTCGGAAAGACTTCCGAGATAGAATGCCTCGCCGCCGTAGGGAAGGAGGCAACCAAGCTCCATTACCTCGTTGGGGATAATAACGTATGTAGCGCCGCCGCCGATATCGTGATAGGAGTAGCCGGGAGCTGCAAGGCTGCCCTTGTAGTTGATTGCGGGCTGAATGGAGAACTTATCTCCTGCCTTGAACTGGTCCTGCCACTTAGCTCCGACCTCAATGATCTCG
>JAFXFQ010000174.1 GCA_017520365.1 Clostridia bacterium | reverse complement strand
TTAAATTTCTTAATAACCACTTGAAAAAGCTGAAATGTTGATATATAATAGGCAGGTATTAACAATTTTGGAGGCACACCATGTATAATATTATTAACGTTGTAGCCGATGCAGAAACAAAGGCTCCCACCGGCATTGCAGGATTCTTTGCAACATACGGCTCCACAATCTTCCTCATCGTAGCAATGATCGCAATCTTCTACTTCCTTATGTACAGACCCCAGAAAAAGCAGGAGAGAGAAGCTCAGATCATGAAGGACAACCTTGCTGTAGGAGATGAGATCACAACCATCGGCGGTATCATCGGCGAGGTAGTTTCCATTAAGGACGAGACCTGCGTTATCGAAACAACAAAGGATAAGTGCAAGATCCGCATCCTCAAGAGCGCAATCAGCCGCGTAGATATCCACGCAAGCGAAAAGCAGTAACATAATAAAGAGACCTTCCGAATATCTTTATAAAAAAGATATCGGGAGGTTTTTTTATGTTCTCTGAAAATGAAAAGCTGAGATCCACAGTCATCTCATCACTCATCGGCCTTGGTGCCTTTGTCGTTACGGCAACACTTCTTCTTGTCATCTTTGCAGCCCTTCTCACAGCCCTTGAGGATCCCCTCAAAGCAATTGCCCCAATGGGAGCCTGCAGTCTTTGCATTTCATCCCTTACAGGAGGAATTGTGACAACGTCCCTTTCAAAAAAAACATCCACGTCACTTTTTTCGGGTGCAGCCGCACTTTTAACAGTGCTTCTACTCTCGCTGATACCAAAGGCTGAGTGGGCTCCCCCTATTCTCACCCTGATTTTTCTCGCAGCTGTCCCACTTTGCTTTTTTTGCGGCGGCAGCATATCGGCTTACGTTATTTCAAAGAAGAAAAGAAAAAGCATAAGACGGCGCAGGTCTTGACAAAAAGCGGTAAAAGTTATAAAATTGGCATATATACAAATTAATAAGGACAGTGATAAACATGGCAGATATCAAGGGCGGGATCGGTGTTGAACGCGAGCACATCTTTCCCGTCATCAAAAAATGGCTTTATTCCGAAAAAGAGATCTTTCTTCGCGAAATAGTTTCAAACGCAACAGACGCCGTTACAAAGCTTCGCAGACTTATTTCCCTCGGCGAGGAAACGGCAAGAGATATCCCCGACGAGGGCTTTCGCGTTGACGTTATACTGGACAAGGACGAGGCAACCCTCACCGTTTCCGATAACGGTATCGGTATGACCCTGGAAGAGGTTGAAAAGTATATATGTCAGATCGCCCTTTCCGGCGCTCTCGACTTCATCGAAAAATACGAGGGTGAGAGCGACGGCAAGAACGGCATCATCGGCCACTTCGGCCTCGGCTTCTACTCCTCATTTATGGTAGCTGACACGGTTGACGTCATCACCCGCTCCTATAAGGGAGGAAACGGTGTAAAGTGGACCTGTGACGAATCGGGCAGCTACACCATCGACAGCGATTACAGCGATGCCCCCGAAAGAGGCACCGTCATCGTTATGCACCTCGGCGACGAGGGAGCGGAATATCTCGAAGAGTCAAAGGTCAAAGAGGTTCTCAATAAGTACTGCGCCTTTATGCCCTGCGATATCTTCTTCTCACAGGGAGAAGAAGGATCGGATGAAGCAGTAAACGATAAAACTCCTCTCTGGCAGAAGAATCCCTCCGAGTGCACAGACGAAGACTACAAGGAATTCTATCATAAAGTATTCAACGATTATAAGGATCCCCTTTTCTGGATCCATATCAAAGCGGATTACCCTCTTAATTTCCGCGGTATCCTCTACTTCCCCAAGATCAATACAGAGTTCGAAAGCCTTGAGGGACAGGTGAAGCTCTACTATAATCAGGTGTTCGTCGCAGACAATATCAAGGAAGTGATCCCCGATTATCTCCTTATGCTCAAGGGAGTTCTCGATTGCCCTGAGCTTCCCCTCAACGTATCCCGAAGCTACCTCCAGAACAACGGCTACGTAGCAAAAATCTCCAATCACATTACAAAAAAGGTTGCGGACAAGCTCACCTCCATGTTCAACCTTGACCGCGAGGGCTACGAAAAGCAGTGGAACGATATCAAGACCTTCGTTGAGTACGCTTGCCTCAGAGATCAGAAGTTCTATTCAAAGGCCGAGGGCGCTATCCTTTACGAAAAGTGCTCCGGCGGATATACAACAATAGATGAGTACCTTGACAGCGCAAAGGACAAGCACGAAAACCGCGTGTACTACGCCTCTGATAAGGTATCTCAGTCCGGATATATCTCAATGTTTGAGGAAAGCGGTATTCAAGTCCTCCTCCTTCCCCACGTCATTGACACACAGTTTGCTCAGCTCATTGAATCAAAGAAGGATGGCATACAGTTCCTTCGCGTTGATTCCGAGCTTGACAGCTCAATGAAGGGCGATGAGAACAACGAGCTCCCCGAGGTGCTTGAAATATTCAAGTCTGTGGTTGGCGAGAGCTGTGAGATCAAATTCGAATCCCTGAAGGATGAAGCTCTCCCTGCGATCCTCACTGTATCCGAAAATTCAAGAAGAATGGCGGATATGATGAGAATGTACGCATCTATGGGCCAGAATGCACCCACCTTCCCTACAGAATCAACACTTATTCTCAACAGTGCATCCCCCATCATAAAGAGCCTTGCCGAAAAGGACAGCGAAAAAGCCTGCCTTATCGCAAAGCATATATACAGCCTTTGCACACTGACCGGCGGCAAAATGAACGGCGATGACCTTAAGGCATTCCTCAAGGACAGCTACAGCATCCTCTCCATGATATGAGAGAGACGGACGTAATAAAGAAAAACCTTGAAAGGCTACAGGCTGTCTCAGTCTATCTTGATGCAGTCAAGGCCTCACAGCTTCTGGAGGCAGAGCTTTCCTTGAAGGGTGCGACTCCCAAAAGTGCCTGCGATTTTTTCATAAAAGCCTTTTCAAAAAGCCCCCTTTGCGCTGAATTTCTGCACATCTCAGCCAATGTGTTCAAAAAAGTGCCTCCTCCCCGTGCAAGGCTCGGCCAATGCAAGGTTGCCTGCACGAAAAATCCCCTGCTTCTTCGGTCGGTAAAGGAGCTTTGCTCCTTTTGCGATGCCGCCCATATCACGGATGCCCCCGATTTCCGCACCTGCTGTGACCTTGTCGCAGGCGGCAGCGCAGATTTTTGCATCCTGCCCCTGGCATCGTCACGCGAGGGATATTACACCACCTTCACAAAGCTTTTGAAGACCTATGATCTCAGGATAGTAAGGTCTGTCACCGTTTCGAAGAACGATTCGGACGAGGAGCTGAACGTGGCTTTGATCTAGGAGCTTTCCATATCCTCGGAGTCACAGTATATATCCTTCTCCTTCCCCGATTCAGAAAAGCCCATGCTTTCAAAGCTGATATGTGCAATGGACAGCGAGGGCATCGTCCCCGTCAGCATAAGCTCAGCCCCCCTTGAATATAATTCAGAAAAATTCGAGCATATAGTCACAGCCGCGCTCTGCGGCTTCTGCCCCTTTGCATTCATCGCCTTTTTGGAGGCAGCCGTGCCGGGACATACGGTTCTCGGCGTTTACTGATGAAATTTAATTACCGAAAGGATGATCTATTATGAGCAACTACAAAATCGAAATCGAGAGATGGCTCTCTTCTCCCGTCGTTGACGAGGCAACAAAGGAACAGCTCCGTTCCTACGATGACCAGCAGGCTGCTGTGGCAATGAACGGCTATATGAAGTTCGGTACCGCAGGCCTCCGCTCCAAAATGGGCGCCGGTACAGCTCTTATGAACACCTATACCGTTGCCCACGCAACACAGGGCCTGGCAGAGCTTATCAAGAAGACAGGCGCTGAAGCTATGTCTCGCGGCGTTGCCATCGCATATGACTCCAGAAACAACTCAGACGTATTCTCCAAGAGATGTGCTGAGGTCCTTTCAGCAAACGGCATCAAGTGCTATATCTATCCCGAGCTCAGACCCACCCCCTGCCTCTCCTTCGCTCTCCGTGAGCTTGGCTGTATCGCAGGCATCAACGTAACAGCATCCCACAACCCCACCGAGTATAACGGCTATAAGGTATATTGGGAGGATGGCGCGCAGATCGGCCCGGAGCAGGCAGACGTTATCTGTGACGCTATCGCCGCCATCGATATCTTCGAGGGTGTTCCCACATCTGATATGGCAAAGGCAGAGCTTATCGAGACTATCGGCGCAAACATTGACGACAGATATATCGAGGAGGTCCTCAAGCAGAGAGTAAATCCCTCCGCTATCCCCGCAGTTGCCGATGATTTCAGCATCGTTTATACCCCCCTCCACGGTGCAGGCATCACAATGGTTCCCCGTGTTCTTAAGGAGGCAGGTATTAAAACCCTTGCCATCGTAGAGGAGCAGAAGGAGCCCAACGGCGACTTCCCCACACTCCGTTTCCCCAACCCCGAGTTCCCCGAAGCATTTGACCTTGGCCGTGCTATTGCAGACGAGATAGGCAGCGAGCTCATCGTTGCAACTGACCCGGATGCAGACCGTGTCGGCGTTATGGCTAAGGATAAAACAGGCACATTCAAGTGCATCAGCGGTAACCAGATGGGCGCACTTCTCCTTGACTATATCATCACAGCTTATAAAAACACAAACACAATGCCCACGGAGCCCTATGCTGTCAAGTCCATCGTGTCCACCGCTCTTTGCGAAAAGATCTGCATAGAAAACGGCGTTAAGATGTATGACGTGCTCACAGGCTTCAAATTCATCGGTGAGGTCATCAAGAACCACTTCAGCGAGGGACACGGAACCTTCCTTCTCGGCTTTGAGGAAAGCTATGGTTACCTTAAGGGAACTTATGCACGCGATAAGGATGCAGTTGTCGCATCTCTCCTCATCTGCGAAATGGCAGCATATTATAAGGAAAGAGGCATGACCCTTTGCGATGCTCTTGACGAGGTATTCGAAAAGTATGGCTACTACCTTGAAAAGACATCAAACTTCAGCTTCGATACACCTGACGGTGCTGAC
>JAFXFQ010000173.1 GCA_017520365.1 Clostridia bacterium | reverse complement strand
TTACATATCTTCCGATCTCTGCAAGCGTAGTGCAATTGATAACTATAACGCCAACGTCCAGAGGAAGCATTCCCTCTCCTACAACACGGCCTGTGGTATGATAAATAAGCACCTTTTCACCGCCCTGAGGATAGAGAGAAGGAAGCGCCGCAACGGTAACTCCCGAAAGAGCGCCGGCTGTCTTTTTCATATTCTTTATGCACTCGGGCTTGTTCTTTTCAATACCGATAATAAAGCGCTCGACACCCATATGCTTTCTGATAAGCTCGATTCCTTCACATATATCGTCGGCACGGTCAAGCATGGTCCTTGTATCACTTGTGATATAGGGCTCGCACTCTGCACCGTTCACGATAACGCAGTCAACTGCGGAAGCCTCCTTGAGTGTAAGCTTGACTGAAGTAGGAAAGCCCGCTCCGCCAAGGCCAACGATACCGCTGTCAAGAACGGCACGCAGAAACTCCTCCCTTGTGGTAACAACAGGGGGAGTAACATCCTCCATTGTCTGAAGTCCGTCAGATTCGATAATGACAGTGGGAGAAAATACGCCGCCGGGCTGAACTCTCTCCTCAATTTTTTTGACCTTTCCGGAAACACCGGAGTAGATGGGGGAGGATACATATCCCCCTGCAGTTGCGATGATCGTTCCAACCTTCACCTCGTCACCAACCTTTACGCAGGGAACGGCGGGGGCACCTATATTCTGATGCATGGGATAAAGATTTTCCTTCGCAGGAAACATCCTTTTGGGGACAATATCCTTCGTTTTTTTATGATGGGGCAATACAATGCCGTTAAGCTTTCGCATCAGTCTCTCCTTTCAACTGTTCTGACAGCCAAAGCGGGGCAAAACAATGCCCTGCCCGACTATTTTATAACACAATTCACTCCAATTATATTATATATAAACAATGCACAAATGTCAATCCGCCAATGAGCGTATTTCCCCCATTTTTCACACCAATTTCTCCCCCATCAAGCAAAAAAAGCTTGATCAGGCAAATAATTGTGAATTTTCACACTTTTGTGTGACATTTGTTGACATAAGGGATGTGAAATGATATAATAGTAGATGTACAAATATGCTCCAAATGCTTTTGCAACAGCATTGATTCCCCGTTCCAAAAAAACATCAAAGGATGGGTGACACCATGTATAAGGATAGACGAAAATGGATAGGAGAACAGCTTTGTGAGAGACCGTTTATATCCCTTGACGAGCTGTTTTCAAGATTTCCCGACGTATCTCAGATGACTATACGCCGAGACCTGGATTATTTCGAAAAAAAAGGCGAGGCCATCAAGGTACGCGGCGGCGCAAGAAGTGCAAGATTCATAACAGAGAAATCAGACAACCCCTACGCACAGCGAATGAACGTGAATATTCACGCAAAGATCGCCGTTGCTAGAGTGGCGGCCGAATATCTTGAGGCGGGAAGATCTATTTTTATAGATTCCGGCTCCACCCTCCACCAGATGATCCCCTTCATCCCCGAGGACGAGCATTTCACCTTTACCACCACAAGCCCTCTGACGGCTATCGAGCTTTGCCGTGTGGGCAAGGGCAGCGTAAATCTTGTCGGCGGCAGGCTTGACCGTGACTATCAGGCAGTGTCAGGCCCTCAGGCTATGCATTTTCTCTCCGACTTGAATATTGACATAGCATTTCTCTGTCCCTCGGGACTTTCGGTCCAGAGCGGCTTCACCGGAGGAAACTACGGAGAGTGTGACTTAAAGCGTGCCGTCATCGAAAAGGCAAGAAAGGTCATCCTCCTTATGGATACCTCCAAGGCCGAAAAAAGCCTTCCCTATACCTTTGCCGCGCTTTCGGACGTTAATATTCTCATTTCCGAGTCTCCCCTGCCAAAGGATCTGCAAAAGGCAGCTGTAGCCGCAGGCGTTGAGCTTATTGTTTGCGAAGATCAAAAATAAATTTACATAAACGAAAGGAATGATCAGTATGGCAAATCCCGTCATTATGCCGCGTCAGGGTCAGAGTGTAGAATCCTGCATCATCACAACGTGGCATAAGAAAAAAGGCGACACCGTGCAAGAGGGCGATATCCTCTTCTCCTACGAGACGGATAAGTCTGCCTTTGATGAAAAATCCCTTTTCTCAGGCACTATGCTTGCCGTGCTCTGCGAGGAAGGTGACGTTGTACCCTGCCTTGATACCGTGTGCATCATCGGAGCAGAGGGCGAGGACATCTCCGCTCTCACAGGCGGTGCAGCACCTGCAGAGGAGGCTAAGGAGGAAAAGGCTGAGGCCACCGTTCAGGCTGCCGCTCCCGTTTCCACCGCAACAGAAAGATGCGAGGGCGAAAGGATCAGAATTTCCCCCCGTGCAAAGGCGCTTGCACTCAAGTCAGGCGTTGACATGACAGCAGTAGTTCCCACAGGTCCTCACGGAAGGATCATCGAACGCGATATCAACGCAGCCCTTGATAAGGGCGCTACAGCAACTATCGGCGCAGTTGAGGACTTCCTTGCCGGCAAGGCTCCCGTAACTATCCCCGCTACCGAGGCAGATGCTCCCGCAGTTGCTCCCGCACCTTGCGTTGTTGAAGCTGAATACGAAGAAGTTCCCATGTCCGGAGTTCGCCGCGCAATTGCAAGAAGCATGCACGCTTCCCTCTCTGAAATGGCTCAGCTCACACTCAACGCTTCCTTCGATGCTACAGCCCTTATGGACTGGCGTAAGCAGCTCAAGGCAGGCGGAGAGGCTATGGGTCTCGGCAAGATCTCCATCAACGATATGGTTATGTATGCCGTATCCAGAGTTCTTCTTGATCACCCCACTCTCAATGCTACCCTCGTTGACAACACAATGCGTCTCTATAAGCACGCAAACGTCGGTATGGCAGTAGATACAGACCGCGGCCTTCTCGTTCCCACCATCTTTAAGGCAGATACTCTCTCCCTTGCAGACTTTGCAAAGGCAACAAAGGCTGCAGCCGCAAAGGCTCGCGAGGGTGCTCTCACACCCGACGAAATGTCCGGCGGCTCCTTCACAGTCACAAACCTCGGTTCTCTCGGAATCGAGAGCTTCACACCCGTTATCAATCCTCCCCAGACTGCCATCCTCGGCGTTTGTGCCGTGACTAACAGGCTGAAGGCTGACGGCAGTGTTTATCCCGCAATGGGTCTCTCCCTCACATTTGACCACAGAGCAGTTGACGGCGCACCTGCGGCTAAGTTCCTTAAGGATCTCTGCACCGCACTTGAAAACTTCGGCCTTCTTCTTGCAAAGTAATCGGAGGGAAAAATGACATACGATCTTATAATCCTCGGTGGCGGCCCCGCAGGCTACAACGCAGCGGAAAGAGCCAGCCATGCAGGAATGACAGTTGCACTTTTTGAAGAAAGAGCCCTCGGCGGTGTCTGCCTCAATGAAGGCTGTATCCCCACAAAAACTCTTCTCAATTCTGCAAAGATTTATGAAACCGCACTCCACGGAGACGCCTTCGGAGTCACCGTTCAGGGTGCCTCCATCGACCACGCAAAGGTCGTTGACCGCAAAGATAAGGTAGTCAAGACTCTCGTCGGCGGCGTTGGCGCAAAGATGCGCGGCGCAAAGGTAAAGGTCATTGCCGCAACAGGCACCATCACAGGTAAGGGCCCCGAGGGCTTTACCGTTGAGGGCGGCGGCGAGTCACTTACAGCAACAAAGCTTCTTATCTGCACAGGTAGCGAGGCGGCTGTTCCCCCCATCCCCGGCCTTCGTGAGGCAGTGGCAGATGGACTTGCAACCACAAACCGAGAGATCCTCGACCTCAGAGTCGTTCCCAAAAAGCTCTGCGTCATCGGCGGCGGCGTTATCGGCCTTGAAATGGCATCCTACTTCGCAACCATCGGTACCGAGGTCACAGTAGTTGAAATGCTTGACAAGATCGCAGGCCCCACAGACCGCGAGATCTCCGCAATCCTCCAAAAGAACCTGGAAAAGAAGGGCATCAAGTTCCTTCTGGGAGCCGGTGTCTGCAAGGTTTCCGGAAAAGCAGGAGCCGGTGTGGTTGAATGCAAGAAGGGCGACGAGACAATCACTCTTGACTGCGATACCATCCTCGTTTCCACAGGCAGACGTGCCCGCACTCAGGGCATCGGCCTTGAGAAACTCGGCGTAATGTGCGAGCGCGGCGCCATCGTTACAAGCGAGTGCGGCAGAACCAGCGTTCCCGGAATTTGGGCGGCAGGCGACGTTAACGGAAAGAGCATGCTCGCTCATACCGCTTACCGCGAGGGCGAGGCTGCTGTTAACGATATGCTCGGCATCAAGGATAAGGTAGACTACCGCGCTATCCCCGCAGTTATCTATACAAAGCCCGAGATCGGAACCGTCGGTGAGACCCTTGAGTCTGCAAAGAAGCTTGGTATCAACGCCAAGGAAGAAACCGTATCTCTCCGCTACAGCGGCAGATATATCGCTGAGGTAGAGGGTGGCGACGGTATCGTTAAGATCGTTACCGATGCCGACCACGGCACCATCCTCGGTGTTCATATGATCGGCTCCTACGCATCCGAGATCATCTACGGTGCGGCGATCATGGTAGCTGAGGAGCGCCGCTACAAGGACGTTCAGAAAATAGTATTCCCCCATCCCACGGTATGCGAGGTCATCCGTGAGGGTATGTTTATGATCAAATAATAATTCTAAAGGAGTGATTTACCATGCCTAAGAGTCAGTATATAAGCCCCGATAAAGCTTTTGAAAAGGGCTTCCTCAATATCAACAGCATTCCCCTTTGCCAGTACGATGCTTCTCTCGAGGATGAGAAGAAGATCTACACCAAGGAGGATTTCCTTCGTATCTACCGCGATATGAGAATCATCCGCGAGTTTGAGACAATGCTCAACGAGATCAAGACAAAGTCTGTTTACAACGGCGTTGAATACAACAATCCCGGCCCTGCACACCTCTCCATCGGCCAGGAGGCATCCGCTGTAGGTCAGGCATACTGCCTTGATATCAACGACTTTACCTTTGGCTCCCACCGTTCCCACGGTGAGATCCTCGCAAAGGGTCTTTCCTCTATCCATAAGCTTACAGAGGAAGAGCTCTACGACATTATGAAGGAGTTCCTCGGCGGAAATATCCTCTCCGTTGTAGAAGCAAAACAGGATGCAGACAAGAAGGGCAACATCAAGGACCTCGCTATCGACTTCCTTCTCTACGGTGCTCTTGCTGAGATCTTCGCACGTACCACAGGCTTCAACCGCGGTCTCGGCGGATCCATGCACGCATTCTTCATCCCCTTCGGCATTTTCCCCAACAACGCGATCGTAGGCGGAGCTGCTCCCGTTGCTCTCGGTGCAGCACTCTATAAGAGAGCAAACCAGAAGAAGGGTATCGTTATCGCAAACTCCGGTGACGGCGCTCTCGGCCGCGGCCCCGTTCTTGAGGCTATCAATATGTCCACTATGGACCAGATCACAAAGCTTTGGGGTATGGACGGCAAGTACTCCGATGCGGGTATGCCTATCCTCTTCAACGTATTCAACAATTTCTACGGCATGGGCGGCCAGACAAAGGGCGAGACCATGGGCTGGGATATCGCAGCTCGTCTCGGTGCAGGCTTCAACCCTGAAAACCTCCACGCAGAGAAGGTCAACGGCTACGATCCTCTCGCAGTTATCGACGCTACAACACGTAAAAAGCAGCTCCTCGTTGAGGGCCGTGGACCCGCACTTCTTGAGGTTGCAACATACCGAGTATCCGGTCACTCCCCCTCCGACTCCTCCACTTACAGAAGCGTTGAGGAAATCGAAGAATGGCAGGCAAACTGCCCCATCGCTGCATACCGCAGAAAGATGGTAGAGGGCGGCATCGCAACAGACGATGAGTTTGCAGCAATCGAAGAGGACATCATCAGAAGAACAACAAAGATCTGTGCAATGGCGACAGACCTTGAGATCTCTCCCAGAATGGATCTTGACAAGACTCCCGATATGATCTCCTCCATCATGTTCTCCAATACAAATACTCCCTCTATGGATCCCGGCCGCGAGCCCGACGTTCTCGCCCCCAAGGAGGACAACCCCAGAGTGAAGCAGCTCGCTACAAAGGCAAGATACGCATTCGACGAAAACGGCAAGGCTATCCCCAAGATCAAGCAGTTCGGTGTTCGTGACGGTATCTTCGAGGCAATTTATGATAAGTTCTACGAGGATCCCACCCTCATCGCATACGGCGAGGACAACCGTGACTGGGGCGGCGCATTCGCAGTTTACCGCGGCCTTACAGAGGCTCTTCCCTACCACCGCTTCTTCAATTCTCCCATTTCCGAGGCGGCTATCGTAGGCTCCTCCGTCGGTTACGCAATGGCAGGCGGCCGTGCTATCGTTGAGCTTATGTACGCAGACTTTATCGGCTGCGCAGGCGATGAGATATTCAACCAGCTCTCCAAGTGGCAGTCCATGTCCGCAGGTATCCTCAAGATGCCCGTTGTAGTTCGCGTATCCGTGGGTTCCAAGTACGGCGCTCAGCACTCTCAGGACTGGACAGCACTCTGTGCTCATATCCCCGGCCTTAAGGTATGCTTCCCCTCCACTCCTTACGATGCTAAGGGTCTTATGGCGGCAGCTCTTAACGGCACTGACCCCGTTATCTTCTTCGAAAGCCAGAGAATCTACGATAAGGGCGAGGAGTTCCACAAGGGCGGCGTTCCCGTAGAGAGCTATGAGGTTCCCTTCGGCGAGCCCGACGTTAAGCGCGAGGGTAAGGACGTTACCATCCTCACCATCGGCGCAGTTCTCTACAGAGCACTTGACGCAGCTAAGATCCTTGAGGAAAAATACGGCATTTCCGCTGAGGTCATCGACTCCCGCTCAATCGTTCCCTTCAACTATGAAAAGGTTATCGAGAGCGTTAAGAAGACAGGTAAGATCGTTATCGTCGGCGACGCTTGCGACCGCGGCTCTATTATGAGAGATATGGCCTCCAATATTACAGAAATGGCCTTCGATTATCTCGATGCTCCTCCTGCAGTATTCGGCTCCCGCAACTGGATCACTCCTGCATTCGAGTTTGAGAAGTACTTCTTCCCCCAGGCAGACGGTATTATCGACGTTATCAACCAGAAGCTTATGCCCATTCCCGGCTACGTTAACACGATCAACGAGTCTGAGATGGAGCATATCGCACGCTCCAAGCAGGGACTTTGATCCCTATAAAAAACGCCCTTCGGGGCGTTTTTTTCGTCGCAACAAGCGGCCATCACCTGTAAGCACCAATTCATCTCCCACATTTATATACCCATATTGAAAACCTCAAACTGTTGTGATATAATAAACGTGAACAGAAAAGGAGGTAGATCATATGGTAAAAAAGCTGTTAGCAATAATACTGTGTATATCAACAGTGCTATCCTTTGGGGGCTGCCAAAGGAATAACACAGAAAAAAACGGTGAAGAATCCGCTTTGTCCAAAACCGAGACCACCGATACTCCCGTGAACCTTCCTCCTGCCCCGAGCGATCCCGATGTAAAGATATACGTCTGTCACGACTCACCCGAAAAAATAATATCCCCTCAGGTGACGCTTTACGAAGCAGACAGCTCATTTCGCTTTTCATACAGTATGTTTTCAAGCGAGATCCTTACGGGAACATATGAGCTGACGGATACGGAGCTGATTCTTACCGCCGACTCAGAGCCGCCGAAGGCCTACACCTTCAAAATATCGGAAGATGATACCCTCGTTTTCGATGCGATACACTCATCAACGATACCCTCTTATAAATACGGCGAAAGCGAGGAGCCTCTATGCCCCGTTTCCGACGGAGCTGTGTTTTTGGATGATACGGAAAAT
>JAFXFQ010000172.1 GCA_017520365.1 Clostridia bacterium | reverse complement strand
TATCCTTTGCATAAGAAAGCACCTCAAGACCGCTGGCTCCGCACATTGCAGGGATAGCAAGGAAGAAGGTGAATTCAGCAGCCGCCGTGCGGGAAACTCCGCAAAGCATTGCGCCGAGGATGGTCGAACCAGATCTGCTCGTTCCGGGAACGATGGAAAGCACCTGGAAAAGACCGATAAGGAAAGCAGTTCTGAAGCTGATACCGTCAGCTGTGACTACTGCAAAGCTTTTGCCCCTTTTCATTCTTTCGATAAGGATAAAAGCAATACCGTAAACAACAAGTGCCGCTGCAATGATGATGGGATCGTCTATGAGATCAATATCAAAGATCTTCATTCCCACAACGGCAACACCGCCGGGTATAACGGCAACGAGTATCTTTGCCCAAAGCATCCACGTTCCCTTTTTCTCATCCTTTGTCTTTTTTGGAGAAAAAGGGTTGATCCTGTGGAAAAAGTAGACTACTACCGCAAGGATCGCCGCAAGCTGAATGACCTCCACCAGCATATCCGTAAATGCTTTATCCTGCTTCAAGGGAAAAAATTCGTTGAAGAGAAGCAGATGACCCGTAGAAGATACGGGAAGCCACTCTGTTATACCCTCGATAATACCGAGGACCAGGGCTTTTAAAAGCTCGATTATCAACATATATGTATTACCTCGTAATTATTCTCCGCCGCGAAGGATATCGCCTGCGTGAACGGGGAAGGGCACCTTAATTTTAAAGAGCATACCGGGGTGGGGAGCTGATTCAATGGGCTCTCCCTTGTCGTTCCATATCCCCTCTGTCTTGAAGGGCTGACCTGTCTTTCCGGGGGTGAGAAGCTCAACGCCCGCACCGTCGCAAAGCTTGTTTCGCTGAACGAATGTCGCATATCCCTCGCTGTCGCTGTCGGTGACAGCGGTGGCGATATACGCCTTTTCCCGGATATATCCTGCCTCGGATACGATGTTGGCATCCTCGTGAGGATCCTTCATAAAAAAGCCTGTGCCGTATTCCCTGTGAGAAACAGATTCAAGCTCACGGAGAAGGGCGGGATCATATTCGTATCCCTCAGGGTCTGCCATATAGCGGTCAAGAGCCATTTTGTAAGTGTTTGTAACTACAGCGGTATAATAAGCGCTTCTGACTCTGCCTTCAAGCTTGAAGGAGTGGATGCCCGCGCTGCAAAGCTCGGGGATATGCTCTATCATACACATATCCTTTGAGCTCATAATGAAGGTGTCGCCTCCGTCTTCAACAATGGGGAGAAGCTCCTCGCGTCTCTTTTCCTCGGCAACGTCCATGGTGAGGGCGCTTGAGGTACCGTAGATCCAACGGCAGGGCTGAGCACAGGCACCGCGGTTTGCATCGCGGCCGACGTAGTGCTGAGAGAGAAGACAGCGGCCGCTGTATGCAATGCACATAGAGCCGTGAACGAAGCACTCTATCTCAAGGTCATCGGGAATATCGGCACAAATTTTTTTCACAGCCTCAAGAGAAAGCTCACGGGCGAGAACGATTCGGGTAGCACCGAGGGCGTACCACGCTTTGCAGGCAGCACTTGAAACAACGCTTGCCTGAGTGGAAACGTGAAGAGGAACGTTGGGTGCGCACTCACGAAGTAGGGCCGCAACACCAAGGTCGGAAACGATGGCAGCGTCCACCTTTATTTCTTCAAGGTAAGAGAGAAACTCACGAAGGGCGTCGTATTCTCCGTCACGGGGCATAATGTTTACGGTAACGTAAAGCTTGACACCTCTGTCGTGGCAGTAGGCGACAGCCTCTTTCAGCTCCTCGTTTGTGAAGTTTCCGCTGGCGGCACGCATTCCGAAATGGCTTCCGGCAAGGTATACCGCATCGGCACCGAAATATACGGCGCTCTTAAGCTTTTCAAAATCTCCCGCAGGAGAGAGTATCTCAGGTCTCATAGTCTATACAAAGTCGAGTCTTTGTGAAGGGGCGAACGAAGGTGTCTGCCGCCGCAACGTGAAGGGGGTGCTTATGATATCGGGCAAGCGCCTCTGCGCTTTCAAGGGTGGAATCAAGCATCATATCTCCGTTGGATGAGGGAAGAAGGCCGTCGCAGATAAGAGTGAGGTCGATCAGTCCTTCAATATTGCCGCAAAGTGCCTCGAGTGCGCACTTTGCCTCAGCCTTTACCTTTGCCTTTTCTTCGGGAGAAAGCTCATCCCTGAGAGTCCATATAATTATGTGTTTTATCATATCTGTCCTTAAATATTCATAATAACGGGGAGGATCATAGGCTTGCGCTTTGTCTTCTGGAAAAGGAACTTGGTAAGGGAATCCTTAACTCCGTTTTTCATCTGAGTCCATTCTGTGATGCCGTTGTCAAGGGCCTTTGTGAGTACCTCGTTGGAAATTGAGCGCACTTCATCCATAAGCTCCTCAGCCTCGCGAACGTAAACGAAGCCGCGGGATATGATATCCGGACCGCTGACGATAACCTTCTCATCGATATCGATGGTTGCAACAACAACGATAAGTCCGTCCTGGGCGAGATGCCTGCGGTCACGCAGAACAATGTTGCCCACGTCACCGACACCGTAGCCGTCAATAAGCACACGTCCTGAGGGAACAGTACCTGCTCTCTGGCAGGATTTTTTGTCAAGCTCCAGTACCTCGCCGATGCCCATAACGAAGATATCCTGAGGATCCATACCCATAAACTCAGCCAGCTCCTTGTGCTGCATAAGATGGCGGTATTCGCCGTGGATGGGCATAAAGTATTTGGGCTTTATAAGATTGTGCATCAGCTTCAGCTCTTCCTGGCAGGCGTGACCCGAAACGTGGACCTCGTGGTCATCGTGATAAACGTTGATGCCTCGCTTGTAGAGCTCGTTGATGATCCTGCCCACAAGAAGCTCGTTGCCGGGTATAGCGTGGGAGGAGAGAACAACGATATCGTTGGAGGTGAGGGATATTTGGCTGTGATCAGCGAAGGCCATTCTGTAGAGTGCGGACATAGGCTCGCCCTGAGAGCCGGTGGTGATAATGGTTATCATATCGTAGGGGTACTTGTTGATCTCGGAAAGATCAATGATAACGCCATCAGGCACCTTCATATATCCAAGTTCAACGGCGGCGGAAACGATATTGACCATACTGCGTCCCGTAATTGCCACCTTTCGGCCGAATTTAATACTGGCGTTGATGATCTGCTGAACGCGGTGAACGTTTGATGAGAAGGTCGCAATAACAACTCGCTTGTCTGTGTTCTTTAAAAAGATGTGTTCAAGGGAGCGGGCCACCATTCTCTCGGAGGGGGTGTAGCCGCTTCTGTCAACGTTGGTGGACTCGCACATAAGGAGAAGAACGCCCTCACGGCCGTATTCTCCGAGGCGGGTAAGATCCATCATACCGCCGTCAATGGGGGAAACGTCCAGCTTGAAGTCGCCTGTGTGAAGTACGGTACCAACGGGGGTGCGCACAGCAATGGCGCAGGAGTCTGCGATGGAATGATTAACGTGAATAAACTCACAGTGGAAGCATCCTGCGCGCACGGTGGTGCCTGCCTCAACCGTGACAAGCTTTACACGGTCAAGCTTGTGCTCCTGAAGCTTTGATTCGAGAATACCCAGAGTGAGGCGTGTGCCGTAAACGGGAGGATTGATCTTCTGAAGAATATATGGAAGAGCGCCTATATGGTCCTCGTGACCGTGGGTGAGAAGAATAGCGCGGACACGGTCAGCGTTTTTCTCAAGATAAGTAATATCGGGGATAACAAGGTCGATACCCAGCATATCCTCGTCGGGAAAGGCGAGACCGCAGTCAATTACTATAATATCCTTTCCGTATTCAATAACAGCAATGTTCTTGCCGATCTCATTGAGACCGCCAAGCATCATGACCTTCAGCTTTTCCTTGCTCATTTAAAACCTAACCTTTCTGTAAAAAGCTAAACGGGAAAACACCGCCTAAAAAACATTTTTTGGCGGGGCGCGGGAGTGCCTCCGAGGGCGGCGGAGGCATAGAAATTATAAACGTAGTGCGAAGTGTAAAACGAACTATAATATCACAAACTAATTATATACCAATAGTTAGATTTTGTCAAGTTGTTAAAAAACAGACTATAAGCATAGTAATACCGAGAAGCAGAGATATCCCGCCCGCACCAAGAATAATAAAGGACAGTCTGTCAATTACAGCGCCTCGCTTCTTTTTGCTTTGGGGCTTTGTTTTTTCGGCTATCCTCATAGCCTCCTTGATTATGTCGTCCTCGGCAGGCTTAGGAGAAAGGTCTTCCTTCAAAACGAAATAAGCCTCCTCAAAAAACGGGCTCTCCGTATTTCTCAAGTGGATTATCTTTTTCTGGCATCCTTTTATCATATGCTCCTCCCATAAATCGTATTCCGTATCATTATTGTCAGCGATAGAAATAATAATCATCCGAAAGAGATTTTATACCGAATATAATAAGAATTCTGTCAGAAACAGTTTGATAAACCTGAGTATAGCCGCAGAGGCGGCAGGTAAATAGCTTCGCTGTGATATTTGCCCCTAAGGGGCAAGTGATATTCGTCTTCGACGAGTGATATTGCTTCGCAGTGATATGTTCCCTTCGGGAACGTTTAGGAACAAAACCGCAGCGGCGGTTTTGAATTTTAATTGTAAAAAGTGGGATAAATCGGAGTTTAACGGGTAGAAATTGATGTGATGGTAGGGGACGGCGCCCTCGACGTCCCAAAAGCAAGATGGAAGAATTGTGCGACAAAATGGCTATCAATCCTTGTGCTACAGACGTTTGGTATTGATG
>JAFXFQ010000171.1 GCA_017520365.1 Clostridia bacterium | reverse complement strand
GAATAACAAAATACTTGTCGCCCTCAGCGGCGGAGTTGATTCTTCAGCGACAGCGGCTCTATTGATAAAAGAAGGATACGACGTCGGCGGCGCAATGATGCGGCTTTGCCCCGACAGTACCGAGGAAGCCTTTGACGATGCCCGCATGGCGGCAGAGCGACTCGGCATACCTTTTTTTCTCTTTGATATGAGAGAAAAGTTCAAAAAAGAGGTCATCGACAGCTTTATTTGCACTTATATGGAGGGCAAAACTCCCAACCCCTGTATCGTTTGCAACAAAACCATGAAATTCGGTGCTTTTCTCGATAAGGCAGAGGAGTTGGGATACGACAGCATTGCCACGGGACATTACGGTCGCATCATTAAGGACGGCGAACGATATCTTCTTTACAAAAGCGCTTGCACGGAAAAGGACCAGAGCTACGTTTTGTGGTCTCTTTCCCAAAAAGCACTTTCAAAACTCATCCTCCCTCTCGGCTCCCTTTCAAAGGAGGAGGCAAGAGCGGCGGCAAGAGCGGCGGGACTTGAAAACGCCAACAAAAAGGAGAGTCAGGATATCTGCTTCGTGCCCGACGGAGATTATGCAGGATTTATAGTGCGAGAGACAGGTCTCACCTTTCCCGAGGGGGATTTCGTGCTTGAGGACGGCACCGTGAAGGGCCGCCACAAGGGCATCATTCACTACACGGTGGGACAGCGCAGAGGTCTGGGCCTCGCACTCCCCGCCCCTCTTTACGTAAAAGCAAAGGACGCAAGGGAGAACAAGGTCATCCTCACCCCCAATGAGGGTCTGTTTTCAAAGGAGCTTTCGGCACATTCCATAAACTGGATAGCCTTTGACTGCCTCAACAGTCCTCTTCGCCTGGAAGCAAAGATACGCTATGGCGCACGTCAGGTCCCTTGCACAGTTTATCCCGCGGGAGAAAGTAAGGTAAGAGTAGTGTTTGACGAGCCTCAGCGCGCCATATCTCCCGGTCAATCAGTAGTGTTTTACGACGGCGACCTTACCGTGGGCGGCGGAATAATTGAATAAGATCCAAAGAAGCTGTTGCAACAATTAATGCAACAGCTCCTTTTCATCTCATTGAAACCCTGTAGTATCAGCTTCTACAACCTTGAACCCGGCTTTTCGCAATAGTATTCCTTCATCCGTGCACAATATCTCTACCTCGTCCCCCTCTTCAATGCGAAAAAACTCTCTCATTTCCTTTGGCAGAACGATTCTACCCAATTTATCTATCTTTCTGTTAATGCCGATAATCCTCATTTGCCCTCCACGAACATATGTTGGTGTATCAACAATTATAACCCTATATACTAACAATGTCAATAACAATCGTGGGTGTAAGGAGGCTTTTCATGAGAGAAATACTTTCTCGTCGGCTGAAAGAGCTACGAAAAGAAAAGGGACTTTCACAAATACAGGTAGCCATATACTGCGATATAACAGAAAAAGCATATCAGAACTACGAGCTTATGACGAGAGAGCCAAAGCTTGAGATCCTCATTCGCATAGCCGATTATTACAACGTTTCTCTCGATTGGCTCACGGGAAGAACAGATATACGATAAGCAATTCCGCCTCAAGGGGCGGAATTGTTTATTTTTATCCTCAAAAACTATTTATTTTTGATAAAAATAGGTGTATAATGATTATAACTATAATTTAAGCGAGGTACGGAAATGAAACTGGATAAAAAACCTTTCTCTGCGGCTCCCTATATGGAGCGCGCAAAGGAGCTCCTCTCTCAGATGACCATCACCGAAAAGATCGGCCAGCTGAACCTTACGGGAACCGTTCGCAGTCTCGACGAAAACATGATCCGCGAGGCTAAGATCGGAAACTTCCTCAACGTTCCCGACGTGGCTACCGCAAACCGCCGCCAGAGGATCGCTGTTGAGGAGACCCGTCTCGGTATTCCTCTTCTCATCGGCCACGACGTCGTTCACGGCGACCGCACTCTCTTCCCCATCCCCCTTGCGACCGCCGCAAGCTGGGATATGGAAAGAATTGAAAAGTGCGAGATGCTTGCCGCCAAGGAGGCTTATCACGAGGGTATCAACTGGATCTACTCTCCCATGATCGACATCACCCGTGAGCCCCGTTGGGGCCGTATTGCTGAGGGTGCCGGCGAGGACAAGTTCTTCGGAAGCTGCGTTGCACAGGCAAGAGTCCGCGGCTTCCAGACCATCAATCCCGAAACAGGATATCCCTACACCGCCGCTTGCTTCAAGCACTACTGCGGCTACGGTCTCTCCGAGGCAGGACGCGACTACGAAGCCTGCGACATCAGCGACAGGACCCTCCACGCTGAATACCTCCCTGTTTACAAGGCAGCAGTTGACGCGGGAAGCATCACCTGTATGTCCTCCTTCAACTCTATGAACGGCGACCCCGTTTCCGGCTCTCACTACTATCTTACAGAGCTTCTCCGCGACGATTGGGGCTTTGAGGGTATGGTAGTCTCCGACTGGACAAGCATTTACGAGCTTGTTAAGCACAGAGTTGCCAAGGATGGCAAGGACGCGGCTCATCAGGCTATTCTTGCGGGCAACGATATGGATATGCACTCCGACGTTTACATAAACTATCTCGAGGAGCTGGCAGCAGAGGACCCCGCAGTTCTCGAGGCTATCGACAAGAGCGTTCTTCGCGTTCTCGTTACAAAGCTTGCCATCGGCCTCTTCGAAAACCCCTACCGCGACGAGGATGCAATGAAGTATTTCCTCAAGGATGAGACAAGAGCAGCTGCCCGCGATATGGGCGCACATTCCGCAGTTCTTCTCAAGAACGATGAAAAGCTTCTTCCCCTTTCCAAGAGCGAAAAGAAAAAGTACCTCCTCACAGGTCCTATGGCAGACGAGCGATTCGAGGCCATCGGTCTCTGGGGCGGACGCGGCGACGTGAACACCATCGTTACCATCAAGAATGCTCTTGAGGCAGAGGAAAACGTCGAGATCGTATACTATAAGGGATGCGAGTTCGAGGATGACAACGGCGAAGGCTTTGCCGAGGGCGTACGCCTTGCGGCAGAGTGCGATGCTGTTATCTTTGCCTGCGGCGAGCCCGTTCACTGGGCAGGCGAGCACGGCGGACGTGCAGAGATCGACCTTCCCTATCCTCAGAATGATTATCTGAAGGCACTTAAGGAAACCGGCAAGCCCATCATCTCCGTGCTTCTCACAGCGCGCCCCCTTGCCTGCACAACTCTCGACAGCCTCTCTGATGCTCTTCTTCTCGGCTGGCACGCAGGAATCGAAGCCGGCAACGCCGTCTGCGACGTACTCTTCGGAAGAGTATCTCCCTCAGGCCGTCTCCCCGTTACATTCCCCCGCGCAACAGGCCAGATCCCCCTCTACTACGCAAGCCTTCCCGGCGGACGTCCCCGCGGCAGCGACGGCATCTCCCGTCACCGCTTCCTTGATGACTCTCCCCTTTACTGCTTCGGCTACGGCCTCACCTACGGTGAGGTAGAATACGGCGCAGTTGAGATCGAGAACCCCGAAATAAAGGACGGCGACGAGCTGAAGGCGTCCATCACCGTCAAGAACGTAAGCGATACTGATATCGAGGAGGTAGTTCAGGTATACTTCTGCGACCTCGTTTCCTCTCTTGAAACCCCCGATAAGCTCCTTTGCGACTTCGAAAAGGTTGCACTTCGCGCAGGCGAGGAAAAGAAGGTCTCCTTCTCCATTCCCACCGAGAGATTCGAGCTTACCACAAAGAAGCTTACACGAGTTCTTGAGCCCGGCGACTTCAAACTTTACATCGGTAAAAATTCCGATACATGGAACGGCGCTGAGTTTAAGGTGATCTGATTGACTTTATAAGATAACGGCTGTTACGATACGTAACAGCCGTTCCAGACTGTCGAAAAAGGCGCAGAACAAAAGCCGCGACAAAGAATGGATCAAGAAAACAAGTAATTAAAGATCAAAAAAGTTGAAAATCCGCCGAAAACTCGGCGGATTTCACTATTTAATGCGACTTTTTAGCTGCGATTTAGGTCTCTGCCGTACCTTTGTACGCCGACGATACCCAAATCGCCCCTTCTGCATCCTTCTCGACAGTCCGAAGTCAGTTTGTCGATATGTTTATCGACAAACTGTAACGGCTGTTACGATACGTAACAGCCGTTCTTTGTTATTCAACAATGCGTATATATTCGATCACGACGGTGTCAACGGGGCAATCACTGTAGTCTGTATCAACAGAGGCTATGGCATCTACCACATCTATGCCCTCGGTGACTCTGCCGAATGCAGCGTAGTTTCCATCAAGATGGGGGCAATCCACATGGCAGATAAAGAACTGGCTAGATGCGGAGTCGGGATCCATTGCTCTTGCCATTGAAATAACGCCTCTCTCGTGGGGGAGGGGATTGTAAACACCGTTGGCAGTAAACTCTCCCTTTATATTCTCATCGCTGCCGCCCATACCCGTGCCCTCCGGGTCACCGCCCTGGATCATAAAATCTTCAATGACTCGGTGGAAGGTCAGACCGTCGTAAAAGCCCTCACCGGCAAGAGATACAAAGTTTTCAACAGTTATGGGGGCAAGATCCGGGTAAAGCTCAAGCTTTATGATGCCGAAGCCCTCCACGGACATCTCGATCTGCACCGTGTTTTCGCACAGCTCCTCAAGAGTGGCTCTGTCGGAGTCCTCCTCGTTATCTGTTAAATAGCCGTATTCATCAAGAAGGACGTAGCAATCAACGCATACGTGTTCGTTTTGGATAACATCGGTCTCCGTAAACTCCTTGTCGGTAGCCATGCAAAGACAGCAATAATCCTCCTCAGGAAGCTCACCATCACAAAGCTCGGGAAGACGGAAATCATTAATATCCACCTTTTCGCCGTCATTTTCCTCAGCAACAGCGACTATAGCATCTCTGGTAAATTCCTCAATATCCTCAAAGCTCTCGGGTAGTATTCCCGAATCCATAACGTCCTCAAGATTCTTTGCCCTGTCAAGATTGTCAAAGTTCATTGCCATAGTATAAGTAAAGCGCTCGCTGTCCACATCTGCACCTAAAGTGAAATCATTGACAGTTCCCGCAAAGCCGTTTGTGTAATACACCCACTCGTATCTGTCATACATCAGATAAACAGGATCGAATAATTCCTCGCCAAGCTCAATTGCAGAAAACACAGTCAGGGACACAAGCTCCTCGTTATCAAATTCGAATGCGTAATAGGTGTTCACATCCTCAAAGTAATAACAATCAGTGGGGGAGGCCTCTTCCTTTTCATCATCGGCATCATCAGAGACAGAGGGTGCAGAGGTTTCCTTTTCGTTGTCGATGTCCTCTTCGTCTGCCTTGTCAGATTTATCATCCTCGTTTTTGTCTTCTTCAGGCTCATCCCGAGTATCCTCGATCTTGTCGTCAAGCTCATCGAATCCTTCGTCATTACCGTTGTTTGAAAAACAGCCTGCAAGTAAAGACAGACATATAATCAGTGCAAAAATTAAAGATATTATTTTGGTGTGTTTCATAGCCGTTTCCTACCTCATTTTGATGCTAACAGTATAGTACAGTTCCACCTTCTTGTCAACAGTTCGCTAAATCTGAGTTTGAAGAATAGGAGATACGGTCGCTTTTTTGAAAAAAAGCTCCGCAAAAAACTTTTGGCGCAAATGAACTTTTCACTTTGCAAAAGATTTTTGCAAAGTGAAACTCCGTTATCGGCGTAGTCATTTTGTTTTCTTCTCGCGCGCGAGAAGAAAAGTCCTGCGCATAGCGGAACATACGGCGAATAAAGCTAG
>JAFXFQ010000170.1 GCA_017520365.1 Clostridia bacterium | reverse complement strand
GGATATCCTTCAATCTCTGCAGGGATTTCCACAACACTTTCGGTTCCGATATATTTTTTTATGGTTACCTCTCCATCTACTATTATATACTTCCAAAGAGAATTATCTTCTGCAGCAAAAACCGTAAAAGGAACACAAGCGAATATCATAACCATCGCAAGAAATGTTGATAACAGCCTTTTCATGAGGTGACCTCCTTTAATTAAACGACTGCTTCTGTTTGTATTATATAATATCTTTGCAAAAAAGTAAATATATCCTTGCATTTTTCACAAAACCTCCCTCGGATTTCCCCGAGGGAGGGGCTGTTTTAAGTGTTTTTCTCAAGAAGCACACCGTACAGATGTGAAAAAGCATTACCTAAATACGTATCGCTAATAATGGTATTAATGTAAGAACAATGTTGTTTTTAGGCTTCAAAGCTGTGTCAGGATTGGGATCAACAACGAATACATCTGCAATTTCCAATGATTTGGCATTATTGTCGTATTCCTTGAACGGAGTTGGTGAAACAGTATCTATAGCAACTATATTCGATGATCCGTCAGGCAATTCTGATACGCTGATACCGTTAAATGCAGATCCGGTTTTAGTTACATCGCTCCCCCTCTCCCCCGCTTTCTCATTTTTGAAACCGATCACAGTCTCAAAACCTCATTGCACCATTTTTTTCTTCACTATTGCTTTTTTCTGCCGTTGTGATACAATATAGGCATAATAATAAACGGGAGAAACAGATGCAATCACTTAAATATTTATACAGAATCGGCAGAGGCCCCTCATCCTCTCACACAATGGGTCCTCTTGCGGCAGCAAAAAGCTTTCTAAAGGAGCATCCCAATGCCGACAGCTATACCGTTATCCTTTACGGCTCCCTTGCGAAGACCGGCAAGGGACATATGACTGATGCCATTCTTATGGAGGCCTTTGAGGGCAAGGTCTGCGACCTTGTTTACGACTATGCCTCCCCTACCCCCGTTCACCCCAACACCCTTAAGTTTTTCGCCTTTTATAAGGACCGCGATCCCGAGTGGGAATGCTACTACAGCGTTGGCGGCGGCGAGATAGTACGTGATGGCGACGTTCGAAAGGAGCACAGTGAGGTATATCCTCTCAACTCCTTTACCGCTATTTCCGAATACTGCAGAGAGCGTGAAATGCGCCTTTGGCAGTACGTGGAGGAATGCGAGGGCCCCAAGATATGGGACTATCTCTCCGAGGTATGGTCCGTAATGCAGAACGCCATCAAGGAGGGTCTCGTTGCTGAGGGCATTCTTCACGGAGGCATCGGCACCGCTCGAAAGGCCCGTTACCTCTATCGCCAAAAGCATATTGACGAAAGCGAGGAAACAAAGCACAACAGACTTATCTGCGCCTATGCATACGCTGTCAGTGAGCAGAATGCCTCCGGCGGACTTATCGTTACAGCCCCCACCTGCGGTGCTTGCGGCGTTGTTCCCGCAGTGCTCAAGTTTTTGCAGAACAAGAGAGGCTTCAGCGACACAGATATAATCCACGCCCTTGCCACAGCAGGCCTTATCGGAAACCTTATCAAGACCAACGCCTCTATCAGCGGTGCGGAGTGCGGCTGTCAGGCAGAGATCGGCACCGCCTGCTCAATGGCGGCGGCAGCTGCAGGCGAACTTTATGAGCTTGACCTTGACCAGATAGAGTATGCGGCGGAAATGTCCATAGAGCACCACCTGGGCCTCACCTGCGATCCCATTCTCGGTCTTGTACAGATCCCCTGCATCGAGCGAAACGCAATCGCGGCAATGAGAGCGCTCAATGCTGTCAACCTTGCGGATTTCCTTGCCGACTCACGAAAGATCAGCTTCGATATGATAGTTGATACGATGTACGAAACGGGCAAGGACCTGAAGGTTATGTACCGCGAGACCTCAGAGGGCGGACTTGCCAAAAGCTATCAAAAATAAAAGAAGGCTGTTGCACAAAATGCAACAGCCTTTCCTTTTTGAGTTGTTATACGCTTTGCTTTTCGCTCGATACTTCAGCACTTTCCTCAGACTCTTTTTCCAAAGCCTCTGCGGTCTCAGCTTCAGAGGGAGCCGCAGCTTCCGTGGCCGCCTCCTTGGGGGCAGTCTTTTTGATGATGATTATAACCGCAATGCCGATGACAGCGGCGATAATTGCCGCCAAAGAAGCGACTGTCACCACCTTGAGACTTTGGGGGGCAGACGCGGGGATCACCTCAACGTAGGTCTTTCCGCATCCGTTTTTGCAAACGTACTGAATTTCCCCCTCCTTGAATACCGTAGCCTTCAGAGTAACGGTACCCTTTTCACTTTTTACGTGACCTATGGCAGGAACTACTGTCTTTTCATTGTAGCTGCATTTGTTGCAGAACACTGATTCCTTTCCCTCACCGACACAGGTAGCGGCAAGGAGAACCTTTTTCTCAAGGCTGTGACCTTCCGCGGCATGGACTTCGGTTTCCGTATACTCGCATGCGGTACATCCGCTGACCGTTTTGCCGTCCTCTGTGCAGGTAGCCGGGATATCCTCTGTGACAGCGAGGCTGTGACCTGTTTTTTCAAGGACCTCCGTTGCCTCAATACTGCATCTTGTGCAAATTCCGCTTTGATATCCGTCCTCCGTGCAGGTGGGCTCAACTCTTTCGCCATCTATGATGTCGTGGCCGAGAGGCTCATATTCCTCACAGAATACGTATTCGCAAACGGTGCATTTTTCTTCCAGAATTCCGCCCTCAAGACAGGTTGGAGGCGTGTCTGTAATAAGCTCCATCCTGTGGCCGAGAGCCTCCTCCGGCTCAAGGAAGCTTTCCGAGCAAACGGTGCAGGTATAGGTGCTTCCGCCCACCTCCGTGCAGGTAGGTGCAGTATATGAGGTGAACTCGTATGTATGTCCCTCCGCCTTTATTACCTCCGTGAAGGAATATGAGCAGGTGGAGCATTGGAATCGCTGATATCCGTCTGCGGTGTGGGTGGCGGCAACCTCCTCACTGACGACAAACGAGTGGTCGCTGGGTGCGGGGATCACCTGAACGTCATCATGAGTTGCTCCCTGCCAGTTCTTCGCTATAAGGTTTTCGGTGATGCGGCACTCACGAACGACTCGTCCGTCAACACCGCAGGATGCGGGGGTGGACTCCTTGGTTATCCAGTAATGATTGTCAGGGTCAGGTGCAAGTGATGTCACGTTTCTTCTGTGGCCGCAAACGGAGCAATGCTCGCTCTGCTTGCCGGTGAAAACGCAGTTGGATGCAAAATCACGGATAGCTGAAGAATAAACGTGAGTGTGATTCGTATAGTAGCTGATAATTGCCTGAGCCTCTGCCTCTGCTATCTTTTCAAGGCCGCCCTCTGCGAAGATGATACTAACGTCACCGTTGTTGGAAAAATATCCGTGCTCAACGATGATGGAGGGAATACCGAACTTTGCGCACCAGGTGGGGATGCCGTAATAGTCGGAAAGTGTCCCAAGAGAGGGATCCTTGCAGTCCCACTGCTTTTCAAAGCTCCAGTAATAGCCTGCAGTGTCAGAACGGCGGCGCACGCCGTTATTGTAGAGACCGGTTGCACTTGAAATGTTTGATGCGATGGAGGATGAAAGGGTGGTGGCGGCAAAGGTATCGAGCACGGAGGTATAGGTGGTAACTCCGCAAACTCTTGAATCGCCGTTTCCGTCAAAGTGGAGGCTTATGAGGATGTCGGCGTTGTAGCTGTCTGCAACAACGGCACGCTCGTAAAGCTCAAGATCGTAGTCACCTGTTCTTGTAAGGTAAACGTTAAAATTGCCGTTGGCCTCAAGCTTTGCCTTGAGAATTGTTGCAATGGAATATGTAAAGGTCTTCTCTCCCGTGCCTCTTGCGGAGGTGCCTACGTTTGCTCCTCCGTGACCCGGGTCAAGGACGATATTGATCTTATCCTCTCCATCAAAAGCAGCCGATACGCCTGCGGAGAACGGGATCAGAGATACCGTCATTATGATGCAGAGAAAAGCAGCTATATATCTTTTCATTATATGTTCAAGCCTTTCCTTGCCGCATTTTGCGGCATTTGAAAAAAGTTTTTGGATCAACACAAGGGTGATTATACCACTTTCGTCTTTTTTCGTCAATGGGGAACAACACATCTGCAAAAATATTACATTTTCATTACATTATCATTACATGGCGCAGATGCAGTCATTATCTCATAATTATTGACACCGAAAAAACAATATGATAGAATCAGCTTATTCGGGAAAGGAGATGAAAAAGGATGAAAAGAATAAAGAAATATTTGTCTTTTACGCCCTTTGAGGCAGGTCTGTGGTTCGTTTCCGCCCTGATAACGGTTATCAGCTATATAGCTTCTCCCGAGGAAGGACTTCTCAGCTTTATCGCCTCCTTCATCGGAGTCACCGCCATTATATTTGTAGCAAAGGGCAGAGTTTTGGGTCAGGTGCTTTCCTGCATATTCGCCCTGCTCTACAGCTATATCTCCCTGAAGTACAGATATTACGGCGAGCTTATAACATATATGGGAATGTCATTCCCCATGGCTCTTTTATCAGTCATTTCCTGGATAAAGAATCCCTATAAAGAAACGAGAGAGGTGGAGATCGCCTCTGTTTCGAAAAAGACCTTGCTTTGGCTTTCTGTCCTGACCGGGGCTGTCACCGCGCTTTTTTATTTCGTTTTGAAAGCCCTTGGCACGGAAAACCTTGTTGTCAGCACCGTTTCCGTTGCAACCAGCTTTGCGGCCTCCGCTCTCGCCTTTCTCAGAAGCCCCTACTATGCATTGATCTATTCTCTTAACGATTTGGTTCTCATTGCTTTGTGGACTCTTGCGGCCATCAGCGAGCCATCGTATCGGTTAATGGTGATCTGCTTTGCCACCTTCCTTGCCAATGATATGTATGCGTTTTTTAATTGGAAAAGGATGAGAAAAAGACAACGGGAATCATAAGAATCGGGCAAAGCACCGTGTTCGACACGCTTCTACTTAATTCGCTATTGACAATAAAAAATATTTATGCTAAAATTTAATTGTAAAGGAATCACTTACGCACTAATATTATCACGGTGCGCTATTATATGATAAGCTTTTTGCGCACACGTAGTTCAAGGCTAAGTGTGCGCTTTTTGCATAGAATGATAAAAATAACATACCGTGAAGGAGGTATTTAAAATGAAAAGATTAAGTATTGTAATTTTGGCAGTGCTCCTTGCGCTTACAACAGTGCTTTCAGCCTCATGTGCCGCTCC
>JAFXFQ010000169.1 GCA_017520365.1 Clostridia bacterium | reverse complement strand
GTCAATTATCTTTACGATATAGACGAGACTACTTCCGTCATCTTTGACGATCCCGGCTGCGGATGCATAAAAAGCATCTGGATGGCAGTTCCTTCCAAGGAAGCATATATGGACTTCTATTTTGGCGGCGAAAACACTCCCCGTTACACATCTTCCCTGTTTGGCTTCTTCAACGGTGAGTGCCCCGAGCTTTCAGGCATCGGAAACACCTTTGAGGAGCGCGGACATTGGGAGCTGGCAGACTGCCGCTGCGGTAACTGCTTCATTCAGATCCCCTACGAAAACGGCCTTAAGATTGTTGTTCGCGGCGAGGAAAAGGAAAAGTGCTACTATCACATTATGTACGAAAGCTATCCTGACGGAACCCTTCTCCGTGAGGGCTCAAGGGAAGTCTTTGAGAAGTCCTTCTCCAACATCCCCACTCCCAAGGCAGAGCTTAAAAAGTATACTCTCATAAAGAACTATAACGACCTTATGACCATCGAACACGGCGGCGTTATACGCGAAATGACCCTGAGAGTCAAGGAAGGCACCGATCTTTCAAAGGTCATCTTCTATATATGCTTTGACCATGCAAGAGCACCTCAGGTATCCTGCCCCGTTTCCTCTTTATTTGCTCAGCCCATCAGATGGGAGGACATCAGTTCCTACGCTCTCACATCAAAGAGAGAGGACGGATATGTTACCACAAGCGTATACCTTCCCATGCCTTTCTTTGAGAAGATGTACCTCGGTATGATAAAGCTCGTACCCGAGGAAATAGAGATCGAGTTCGGTATTGTAATTGAAGAGAATACATATGACAGAGAAACAACAGGATACTTCTATGCCGATTATAAGGAAGGTCCCACTGTGCTTTTCTCCGACTGGAATATCGGAGAATTTGCAGGTCGAGGCCATATCGTTGGCCTTTCCCAGAGCTGCGTCGGCGGTGTCGGCGGCTCTTACTGCGAGGGAAACGAGCATTACTACATAAACGGCGAACGCTCTCCCCGTATCAACGGAACAGGCACAGAGGATATCTATCTCGGTTGCTACTGGCCCAATATGAAGTTTGACTCTCCTTGTGCCGGCTGTATCAATGACGTATACCTTGAGGTGGACTCAAATCTTGCCCTTGCTACCACAAAGCCCATTATGTATTACAGATACTACCTCGATATGCCCATCGCATTTGACGCAGGCATAAAACTTGACGTTCAGCACGGTGCAGTATGTCAGAACTTCTCATATTATACGACCACCTGCTTCTCCTACAGACAGGATACCCCTTCATTTAAGCAGACAGACTACGTAAAGCTCTCAAATCAGACGTCCAGAGAAATGCACAGTTATAAGTCTGAAGGTAAGGAATATACCCTTGAAGGAAAGCTTGAAAGTGATATGAGAGCACCTACCCTTTGTGAAAAGGGCTTCAAGACCGAGGGAGGAAAGATCAGCTTCAAGGTAGCTGTCTCCCCCGAAAACAACGGAATTATCCTTCGCAGACTCTATGATCAGTCTGTATCAAACGCAGGCGCCAAGGTCTATGTTGACGGCGAATATGCCGGAATCTGGCATTGCTGTAACATCAACACCTTCTTCCCATACACCGACAGCGACTTCCATATTCCCGCAAAATATACAAGCGGCAAGGAAGCTCTCGCCATAGAGATCGTGACAGACGGCATTTATACAGATTTTGATTATACGGTGCTTTCTTAAGTATCATAAAATAACCGCTACGGCTGACAATTAACCGTAGCGGTTATTTTTAATATCGGTGAACTACGTCAAAAGCTCAACGAAATATACGGGTTTATAACTGTTAGTCATTATGTAGCTTTTCCCTCTCAATTATCCATTTCTGACGTTTTCTTCCGCGAAGGCAGAACACTATTGACGCACAGGAAAATATAACTCCGTGTAACAATCCGCATAATACTATATGATATATACATCATTTGTTATGTCACTTTTCAACGCTGATCTCAAGTGAGCTTCCGCACAAAGCGCATTTTTTTCTTTCGATGACCGCCGTAGCTCCGCATATAACACAAACTACAGGTCTGTCATCCTTACCCTCTCTCACCGGATATAGGTAGTCAGTTCTCCTAACGTGGATCACCTTGTCACCAACGCTGTATACCTATTGTGTGTCTCCGCAATGCTTATCACCCTCATATTGTATATCTTTTTCATAGAGCTTTCCTTCTTTTGTTTTTATGAGGGCAATCCGTCTTGAAGATACTGTCGTATGATACCCCATCCACTTCGTCTTGTTGTGGGTAGTATCAATTCTGATTATCTCTCCCCACCAATCACGGTCAATTATACGAAACGGTATTCCTGATATCAAAAACGGAATAACGAATATCACAGCTATGGTTGTGGAAAGATTACCGATGCCAAAATTTGTGTCAAGAAGACCGGGATAAATATAATCAACGATAACATAAGCAATAATCAGTCCAATAAGCAGTATCACCAAGCGCTCGTACACTTGCTTTCGTGCCTTTCTTCTGACATCCTTTGGAACAATAAGCCTTTGTCTTTTCACAATCATACCTCCTTTTTGAAAACATAATAGGAGCAGTCAATCCCACCGAATATCCAATCACCGCTCTTCCATTCAAGGAACAGATAGCTTTCCCCTTCAAGCTCCCTTATCACATATGCAGAAGCTGTTCCCATGCGCCTGTTTTTTACGGTACCGCACGTCCACTCTTGTAAATAAGGGTTTTCCATTATATCGCCGTTGGAAAAGGAACTTTTCATTCTACCGTTTTCAAAGAACTCAACGCGTTCAAAAAACAGATCAAATTTGCAAGAGGGGCTGTCAGTGGAAAAATCCTCTATATGCCTGACAAAATCAACACTTTTCCAACTGCCGATGACCTTCTCATCATTGACAAAGATATCAGAAAGTTCATCAACTCTTGCAATATCCTTTTTTTCATACGAAACATTGTCAAGCCGCTTCAATACCAGCACCGTGGTCCTGCCGCCTCTTCTGTAATAGTAAGATTTAAGATCAACAAACATATATAGCTCATTCCCGATCTTTCGCAAGGTATAATCATTTACAAACCGATCGTTATCCCGTCTGGTAATT
>JAFXFQ010000168.1 GCA_017520365.1 Clostridia bacterium | reverse complement strand
GATAACGCCGTCAAAATACTTCTTTGTCATTGCAACGGTACGGGAAACGAGGTTTCCGAGGTTGTTTGCAAGATCGTTGTTGTAGCGAGCGATAACGTTCTCGTATGTGATGGATCCGTCGTTTGCGTAAGGCATCTCGGAGAGCGCGTAGTAACGAACGCCGTCAACGCCAAAGCGCTCGGCCATATCGTCAGCATAAATAATATTTCCGCGAGACTTTGACATTTTGTCAGCGCCGAAATTGAACCAGGGATGACCGAGAACCTTCTTGGGAAGGGGCTGACCCAGAGCCATAAGGAAGATAGGCCAGTAGATGGTGTGGAAACGGAGAATATCCTTACCGATCATATGAACGTTGCATGGCCAGTACTTCTGGTAGAGCTCGGGCTGCACCTCGTTTGCGGGATCAAAGCCGAGAGCGGTTGCATAGTTAAAGAGTGCGTCAAGCCAAACGTAAACTACGTGCTTGTCGTCAAAGGGAACGGGAATACCCCACTTGAAGGATGTACGGGAAACGCAAAGATCCTGAAGGCCTGCTTTAAGGAAGTTATTTACCATTTCCTTCTTGCGGGACTCGGGCTCGATGAATTCGGGGTTATCCTCAATGTGCTTGATAAGGCGGTCTGCATATTTTGACATCTTGAAGAAGTATGCCTCCTCCTTAGCCTTCTCAACGGGACGACCGCAGTCGGGGCACTTACCGCCCTCAGCCTGGGTGTCTGTGAAGAAGGACTCACAGGGAGTGCAGTACCAACCGCTGTATTCGCCCTTGTAGATATCGCCCTGCTCGTAGAGCTTTGTGAAGATATTCTGAACTGCCTTTTCGTGGTAGTCGTCTGTTGTGCGGATGAACTTGTCGTAGCTTGTGTTCATAAGGTCCCAGATACGCTTGATCTGACCGTTTGCAATGTTGTCAACGTATTCCTTTGGGGAGATGCCTGCTTCCTTTGCCTTATCCTCGATCTTCTGACCGTGCTCGTCAGTACCTGTGAGGAAGAACACGTCAAAGCCGCGCTGTCTCTTGTAGCGTGCAACACAGTCGGTCATAATGACCTCGTAGGTGTTACCGAAATGAGGACGTGCAGACGCATAAGCGATCGCCGTAGTTATATAATATTTTTCCTTAGCCATAATAATATGTCCTTTCGAAAAGTCCTAATATATCTATTATATACATAATTTTCTTTTTTTCAATAGGTTGAACTATTTTTCAAGTTTATAATGAGAAAAAGGTGGTATAGATAAATTTGATTTATCAGGGTTTATCGGTGAGGATTGATATTTCAAAATCGCAGGGGTGAACTGTGTTCGCACGCCCATCTGCACACGAACCGAAACGATATTTGATGCACAAATGAACGGTAAAGCTACACGTAGTCGTAGGGACCGACGTCCTCGACGGTCCTAAACATCTGCACGTGAACCAATCTTCAAATTTCAGTTTGTCGGGTAGGTTTCCCTGTAGGGGCGGATTCCATATCCGCCCGAAGAATCAAACGTTGCGGGCGGATATGGAATCCGCCCCTACGGTTAAAATAATTTCAAGCATCCCGATAACCCCGAATTTGAAAAAGCTGATCCTTCAAAGCTCATTTCCTTTTAACTTAACCTTTCCTTTAAGTTCCATTCCACCGCTGATATGTTTACAAGAAAATCTCTTTCTGTTATACTGAATACAGAAAAGAGATGCGCGTCCTTGAATAAAGAAAGGAATGATAAGAATATGTTAAGCTTCGGACAGAGACTAAAGCTTTTAAGAAAAGAAGCAGATCTTTCCCAGACAGACCTTGCAGAGCAGCTTTTTGTGTCGGTGCAGTCCGTTTCCAAATGGGAGTGTGATAACGCCATGCCCGATATAGGTCAGATAGTCCCCCTCGCCGCTATCCTCGGTGTTACTACAGACTGCCTCCTCGGCGTGGGCACGGACGAAAAGGCGGATAGGGAGAAGTGCTTTGAAGCCTGTGAAAATATTTGGGCAATGCATAACGGAAACAGCTATGAAAACAACGCATGGTTTAAGTGCTACGAGATTTTTCGAGAATTCACAAAAAAATATCCTCTTGCGTATGATATGAAGCTTTGTTGTGCAACTAATATATTTAATTTTTTTAATAGTAGCATAGACGGAACACGATATCAGATTCCAAAGGAACAGGAAACAGTCTTGTATGATGAAGCTGTGAAGCTGCTTGCGACGATAATAAATCGAAGTAACGATCCCGGTTACTTAATGGAAGCAAGAGAGGTTCTAATTTTACTGTATTTGTACAAAAAGGAATATGAAAAGGCGATTTGTGTATCTGAGGAATTGCCTAAAAAATACTGTATTCGTGCAAGACAGTTGCTGGAAATATATGCAAGACAAAAGGATTATGATAAGGCGCTTGAAACGGCAAACGGTATATGTGAGAGTGATGCGTGGCGTTATCTTGATAGTCTTTTCAATAGAGGAAGACAAATTTCCGTGTTCGGCAATGCAAGGAAAAAAGAAGCGATCGCCGCTTGGTACGATCTTCTTGAAGCCGCAAAATTGAATTACCGAATGTTCGGTGAAGAATGGGCTTGGAGCTGTATGAAGGATGCGTACATTATGCTTTCAAACGATCATATAGCTATCTCCGAATTTGATAAGGCCTTTGAGATAATGAACGAGTTTGTTGATTGTCATATTGAGTTCTTCCGTAAGAGAGTGAAAAAAACGGATCCTGAAAATAAAGATCATATAGAATATTACGAACCCGAGTGGTATATGCACCAGTGTTATAACTGGTGTTTCCCAACGGATGATAATATCATTGCAAACGACCCAAGATATAAGGCCTGCTGTGAAAAGCTTGCTTCAGCAATAGCAGAAATAAACTTCTGAATATGCGCAAAAACTGCCAAGAACTCTTGGCAGTTTTTAATTGGTGCCTTAAGGCGTGGAAATAAACCCCCCGTTCTACGGGGGGCAAAGAAGAGCGGAGCAGAAATAAAACGCGCGAGCTCAAAGCAAGCGCAAGGATAGAAAAAGAAAAAATCTCCGAGTATAATGGATTTAGGTTTG
>JAFXFQ010000167.1 GCA_017520365.1 Clostridia bacterium | reverse complement strand
GCCGTCCCCTACCATCACATCAATTTCTACCCGTTAAACTCGATTTGTCGGGGCATCAGTGTTATAAAAAGCAAAAGCTGCCGATTTTTGATCGGCAGCTTTTGCTTTATTTTTTGATTTTATAAATGAGTGAAACGGCAAAGAACAGCTTTGCTCTGAGAAGTTTATAGATAAGCTTTCTCTGGGAGGGCATTCCGTTCTTAACGTATCCGTTTTTGCCGCTCACAAAGGAGGGTGCATTCTCCTTTGTATAATCATAGAACTTTTTAACAAGGGGATGCTTTGTTCCTGCGCTGCGAATAACTCTCACAGATGCCGCAACGAGAACGTGGTCGATGACAAGATAGTCAAGCTCATCATTGAAGGTCTCATAGAGCCCCTCCTTTTTGAACCAGCTGATAAGGTCATTCAAGGCCTCGATGATCTCAACGTTTCTATCAACCTTTGCGCTGGACATAATACTTCCCTCGCGCTGGAGGTAATAGTACATCTCACGATCAAGGTACACAACGCTTTCTGCCTTTGAGAGGAGCTTGGGTGTTGTTCTTATATCCTCATACCACACTCTTTCGGGAAAGGTGATTCCAAGACCCTTATAAAGCTCTGTTTTGCAGACCTTGTTCCAAGCACTGGGGATACCGCAGAGAATCTTCTTGTTTTCCTTAGCGTTTGTGGGCTTCATGGTTTCAAATCCGTCGCTGAAGCTGCCGAGGTCATTGCCTGCCTCATCCACAAGCTTGAAGGGGAACACAAAAACGTCAGCTCCGAAGCGGTCAATGGCTGAAAGCAAGTAGGGGACCGTTCCCTCGGGCAGATAGTCATCGCTGTCAATAAAGAAGAGGTATTCGCTGTCAGCATGCTCCATACCTGTGTTGCGAGCACCGCCAAGTCCCTTATTCTTCTGGTGGATAACTGTGGTCACCTCAGGATATTTGGCCTTATACTCCTCGCATATCTCAGGACATCTGTCGGGAGACTCGTCATCAACAAGAATAACACGGCAATCATCCGTTATCTGAGAATACACGGTGTCCAGACATTTGGGAAGGTACTTTTCAACCCCGTAAATTGGGATTATAAGACTTAGCTTATGCATTATTGTTCTTCTTCTTTCTCTTAAAAATTGAGAACAGGTCTCTGTAGCGGACGTTTTCCTTAACTACTGTAACATAGTAGATATATGCCAGAATAACGGACATATAGATCGAAGCATTAGGTCTGCGGAGAACGTTGCCGGAAAGCTGGCTGGTACCCAGCATCAAAGCGAAGGTGATCGCCAAAAGGCCGTTTTCCACGTTGACACATTTTTTAAAGCGTGTGACAACGGCAACAAAGATAAGGCCTGCAAAGTATGCGAGGAACGCCATATAGATGGCAAACCCCACGTACCCGCTGTAATAGAACACTGAGGGGAAGTCGTTTTCAAGGTCAAAGATATGCTGGGTCGTGATGGTGTTGCCATCCTCATCGGTTCTTGTATAATCGTAGATAAGGGTCTTATACTCGTATCCGAACAGCCTTGTCATAGTATTTGCATCCTCGAAGGCAAGCTCAGCGAAGTTCTTCTTCATTTGGCGCACTGCCGTCAGGCGCTTGACGTCAAGGCTTCCCTCGTATCTTTCAAACACTCTTTGGAATCCGAATTTCTGCACCATAGAGCCAAGATACAGGTCGTATACCTTTCGGACGTTGAACTGCTCCTTTGCGTTCAGCGACTGGAAGTACTCATAGGTCATTCCGTCTGTGGGGATATTGTGTTCAGGGGGAATGACGGGCTTCGGAACAGGCTTGGGCTTTTCGGGTGCGGAGGGCTTCTGCTCTACGGGGGGAGTTGTTTGTGTGGGAGGAGTCTGCACAGTGGAATCGATATATTCCTGCTTTTCCTCCATCGCAGTCAGATGAGTGATCTTAACGTCAAAGGCAATGGATTGGTTATAGCACATGGCGCAAAGCACAGCTGCCAGGAAAAGCACAGCATAGTAGAACACCTGCTTCTCCTTTGCGATAAGAAGAAGTGCCATCATACCGATAGCTATAATGAAAATTGAGAAGTAGTCAACCTTTGTACCTACAAAGAAAAGGTTGATAAGGCCCACCATAGCCACAACGTAGTACATAAGCTTGTTGCGCTTATTGTATGCATACAGAAGCATTAAGGGAACGATGAATGCGAGGATCGCGCTCTGAGAGTTATGCACGCTTGCCCAGCTCATAAGTCCCTTGTCCTTGTATGTATATATCTGCGTGCCTGTCATATATGATATAACAAGAGCATGGATAGTGATCACCATATTAACGCAGAATGCCTTCTGTACATAATCGGGCACTATATCACTTTTTTTGAAAATCGTGATAAATGCGAAGGTAAAAAGGGGAAGATGTACCGTTCTGAAGAAGTTGTTTATATCTCCGAAGATGGACATATATCCGCCTTCGGCCTTAAAGCAGGCATACATATGGATGATCCAGTAAACACCCAAAACGCCCGCAGCCGCAAAATACGTCCATTTTCTGTCAGAGGCTATAAAACAATAGGCCATGACCATGGCGAACATTCCAAATCGGACAAGGGTGGTTATGGCGGTAAAATCCCATTCATTTGCCCAGTAGGAAATTATATCCAGCAGGGGCTGTGCAACGAGGAGAGCAAAGAGGAAAGCAGGCGCCATATGGGAAAATTTAGCTTTTGTGTTCTTATAAAGAGTAACAACACCGGTCATTTTCTCGATCCTTTATTTTGAAAATTTTGCGATGATGGCATCCGCTATACGCTTGGATGCAAAGCCATCGCCGTAAGGGTTAACGGCACTTGCCATGCTGTTGTACTGCTCTTCGTTGGAGAGGAGCTCGTCTATCATACCGTAAATTACGTTTTCATCAGTACCTGCAAGCTTGAGAGTGCCTGCCTCAACGCCCTCAGGACGCTCTGTTGTATCACGGAGAACGATAACAGGCTTGTGAAGAGAAGGAGCCTCCTCCTGGATTCCGCCGGAATCTGTGAGAATAATGTGAGATTTGGCAAGAAGGTTGTGAAACTCAAATACCTCAAGGGGCTTGATGAGACGAACGCGGTCCATATCTCCGAGCACCTCGTTGGCAGCGGAAACAACCGCAGGGTTGAGATGAACGGGATAAACCACCTTAACGTCGGTATACTTCTCACAGATCTTCTTGATCGCGCGGAACATACCTCTCATAGTATCTCCGATATTCTCTCTGCGGTGAGCGGTGAGAACGATAAGACGGGAGTCCTTTGCCCATTCAACCGTTTCATCGGTATAATCCTCGCGAACGGTGAGCTTCATCGTATCAATGGCAGTATTACCCGTAACGTAGATGGTCTCGGGGTCCTTGCCCTCGTTTATAAGATTCTGCTTTGCCTTTTCCGTGGGAGAAAAGTTCATGTCTGCAACGGTGCCTATAAACTGACGGTTGATCTCCTCAGGATAAGGGGAATACTTGTTATAGGTACGCAGACCTGCCTCAACGTGGCCGATGGGCACTCTGTTGTAGAAGGCGGACATTGCGGAGGCAAAAGCGGTAGAGGTATCTCCGTGAACGAGAACGATATCGGGCTGTACCTTTGAAATAACACCGTTCATACCCTCAAGAACACGCACGGTAATATCGGTAAGAGTCTGTCCGTCACGCATAATGTCAAGGTCATAATCGGGCTTGATATCGAATGCGGAAAGGACCTGATCCAGCATCTGACGGTGCTGACCGGTAACACAAACAACACTTTCGATCTCAGGGCGGGTTGCCAGCTCCTTAACGAGGGGCGCCATCTTTATGGTCTCAGGTCTTGTGCCGAATACGGAAAGAACTTTTATCATAGCTTTGTCCATCCTTTTATTACTTTGATATTTAATAAATTATACTATATTGTAACGCAATTGTCAATCGTGTAACCTTTTTATTTCAGTATTATGATGCATTTTGGTGATTATTATGAAAAAACAAAAAAAAACAAACGTAGAATAATACCAAAGCCTGCGTGCTACTCCACCGATAAACTTCACGTTATGCGGGGGATGCACCCCCGCGCCCCCGCTGTGCGGCAAAAGGAGTTTCGCCATCTGCGGATGGCGACAAGGGCTCCGCGCCCTTGACGGCGCCACCTTTTGAGAAAGGTGGACGAAAACTTTTAAAAAACTTCTTAAAGTTTTTTGGAGATGCAGAACCTTTTTTTCAAGAAAGAAAAACCGATCTCCCCGGGGAGATCGGTTTGGATATTCAAAAGAATCTATGCTTTTTCGGTGGTGGACTTGCGCATTCCACAGGTCTTGGAGGAAACT
>JAFXFQ010000166.1 GCA_017520365.1 Clostridia bacterium | reverse complement strand
CCTCCTTGTGAGACAAACGGGGCAATTTGCTTTGTTCCCGCCATTGCCTTCGACGAAAGAGGCTACCGCCTCGGATACGGCGGCGGCTTTTACGACAGATTCCTTGAAGAATTCAACGGAATCAGCGTGGGCATTACTTTTGAAGATACCCTAAAAAAAAGCCTGCCCGCAGAGCATCATGACAAAAAAACAGACTATATCATCACCGAAAGCAGGGTGAAAAAAACAATTGAAGATTAAAGGTATCCACGCGGCCCCCGCCCTTGTCACCATCGTGGCGGCAATGATGTGTGCGGCCAACTATCTTGATATAAACAAGCTTTCGGGAGACAGCAGCCCTTATCTGACTCTCGCGATACTGCAGATAATCTGCATCGGACTCCCCACCGTATTCTTCTGCCTGTTAAGAGGCAACGAATACCGCCCCCTTCTCGGTCTCCGGCTTATGAAGGCCAAGCACGTTACTCTTTGCTTGTACTCATTTATGCTTATGGTGTCCGGCACCATTGCCCTAAGCCTTCTTATGTACAGCTTTTTTCCCGAAGCGTTTGCCGCATCGGGAATGGACTCTATGAGCATCAAGCTTTCCGATGCGGACGACAGCGCAGGCTTCTATACAGCAATCACCCTTGCCATTCTCCCCGCCATACTTGAAGAGCTTCTTTTCAGAGGAGTTATCCGTGCGGAATACTCAAAATACGGCGGAGCAGCGGCAATAATACTCTCCTCCGTCACCTTCGGCTTTTTGCATTTCTCCCCTGTGCGATTCCCTATTTATTTTTTCTGCGGAATCGTGCTTGCCCTGACCGCCTCTGCGGCAGACTCCATTATGCCCACGGTCATCGTTCACGTTGCAAACAACCTGTTCGTTCTGTATTTCGAAAAATACGTTTACAGAATAGCCGGAAAACATAGCGGCGGACTTATACTTCTTACGTTTATTGTTGTTTTGGTCACACTTATCTCGGCAATACTGTTTTTCAGTAAGGCTGAAAGCCAATACTGGGACTTTGCAACAAAAAACAAGCCCGCACCCCTTATCAAAAAGAAAAGCATAGCAGAGCTTCCCCTTTTCGCACAGGCGATCCTTTCCCCCACTCTGCTTTTACTCATTATCTTTTACGGCGTAGCTTCATTTATGCTGTAACAGCCTACGGAAAGGCCGGTGTTTCTAAATGGAAGAAAACAAAAAAGTGAATAACGTTCCCGAAAACGGCATAGGCAGCCCAAACGGCGAAAGAACGGTTTCCGATACCAAAAGAGCTGTGCCTCCGGCTTATGCCACAAGAAGAGCGGCTCCCGAGATACCCTCTCAAGCCCAAGCCGCACCTCAGAGACCTGTTCAGCATAGGCCGGCACCGGTGCAGCCTCAGCCTCAGCAGACTGCCCATCCCAATCAGCCTCAGGCAAGACCTGAGCAGGCGGCGCACCCGTCTCAGCCCCGTCCCATGGCACCCGCCGGACAAAGGCCCGTAGCAGGTACTCCAAGCCGTACCGCGATCCCAAAGGATATGCCTCTGAACAGAACAGTTCGTTCTGCTGCCCCGAGACCTATGGGAGACCGTGCCGCAGCACCACCCCCACGCCCTGTAAGAGCAAATCCTGTTCAAAGACCGGGTATGGCACCTGATCATCCTGCCCAGATCCAACGATCTGCTCCTGTGGCTGACGGCACCATAATAGCTCAAGGTCCCCGTCCCACGGCACAAAGTAAAGCTCCCCAAAGTCAAAGACCTGCACAACAGGCAAGCCAAGGTGAAGCAAAACGTCCCGTGCCGGTCACCCCTGTCGTTCCGGGGCAAAAGGGAGCATGGCCGTCTCCCCGCCCTGCAGCTGCTTCAGCATCTCAGTCTGCAAACGTAACACCTACTCCCGGGTCTGATCAAAATCAGACCCCGGCATCTGCTCCCGCATACAAACAGAGAAGAACTCCTACGGACAGCGAGATCATCCCCGGAGCAGGTGAAACGGTGGTGGCGAGCCCCGCAGAGCCTGCGGCCATCCCTGTGGAGGAGGCAGCACCTATACCCTCCCCCGCACAACAAAAACAATCCTCCAATAAGAAAAACGATAAGAGCAAAAACACAAAAGCCGGCGCAGATATGGTGGTCGGTATCGTAAAGGCAGTCATCTATATGGTGGTCGTCCTCGTCGTATCAGTGTTTATCTCAATTTTCGTTATACGTATCGGTAATGACATCTTCGCCTTTGTCAAGAGCGACGAGGCAGTAGACATTACCATCCCCAAAAATGCAGACGTTGAGGAGATCGCGCAGATACTCCACGAAAACGGAGTTATAAGCTTCCCGGGTGTTTTTGAGTTCTATGCCTCGCTGAAAAAGGATAACGGACCATTCGAGCCCGGAACCTACAGCATATCCCCCTCCATGAGCTATGACGATCTGCGCCGAGCATTCAAAAAACAGCCTGTTGTAGGTACTGTGTGGATCACCATCCCGGAGGGCTATACTACAGACGAGATCATTGACCTTCTCGTGGAGAACGGTATCGGAAAGCGAAAGAATTATATCGATGTCATCAACAACTACGATTTCGATTATTGGTTTGTCAAAGAGCTGGAGGAGCATGGCATAAACGAGCACAGAGCCTACCGCCTTGACGGATATCTCTTCCCCGATACCTACGAGTTTTACAAATCCTCCTCTGAGGCTACGGTGATCAACCGAATGCTGAAGCGCTTTAACGAGGTATTCGTTACTGCATACAGAGAACGTGCCGCAGAGCTTAATCTCAGCGTTGACGATATTCTTATCCTGGCTTCTCTCGTGGAAAAAGAGGCAGGAAACCTCAGCGATTTCATCCATGTTTCCGCCGTTTTCCATAACCGTCTGAAAAACCCCATAAAGATCCACCCTGCCGGTTTATGCTACCTGCAGAGTGATGCTACTACAGTATACGGTATTCAGATCAGGGATGGCAAACGCCCTGAGGCTGATGTCACAATGGACGATAACCACGATAAGAGCAACTACTACAGCACCTATGAATACGAGGGATTGCCCCCCGGACCAATCTCGTGTCCAAGTGCCAGTGCTATCAGAGCTGCCCTCTATCCTGCAATAAAGCGTCTTGACCCCGCTGCTTTCCCGAATCTCGATGTAGATCCCAATGAGCGCGAAATTTCATACTACTTTGTGACGGATAAAACCGGCAAGGTATATTTTGCAGAAACCGAAGAAGGTCATAACGCAAACAGAGAAGAGGCAAACAAAATCAATGAAAGCCTTGCCGGCTGACAAAAAAGACACTTTCAACCGAAAGTGTCTTCAGACTGTCGAAAAAGGCGCAGAACAAAAGCCGCGACAAAAGGCAAGTCAAAAAACAAGTAATTAAAGATCAAAAAAGTTGAAAATCCGCCGAAAACTCGGCGGATTTCACTATTTAATGCGACTTTTTAGCTGCGATTTAGGTCTCTGCCGTACCTTTGTACGCCGACGACGGACAATTCACGGCTTCTGCATCCTTCTCGACTGCCTGAGGTCAGCTTGTCGAATTTATTTTTTTCTTTGTTTTCGGGGGTGTCTGCAATATCCTTGACTTTTAGGAGAGTTTTCTGTATAATG
>JAFXFQ010000165.1 GCA_017520365.1 Clostridia bacterium | reverse complement strand
GTTGACACAGGATATACCAAAGCTGTTCCTTCCTGGATATATAGTCTTTCTATGGCATCGGAATCATCACTTGCCCAGATTTGCGGGAAGTAATAAAGCATACCGGGGTCGAAGCGTCCGCCTCCTGATGAGCAGCTTTCAAAGAGGATATGGGGATACCTTGTATTAAGTGTTTCAAGAACGTAATAAAGGCCGAGGATATATCTATGGTAAACCTCTCCCTGTCTATCGGCGGGAAGAAGAGCGCTGCCGACCTCTGACATATATCTGTTCATATCCCATTTGATATACTCGATGTTTGCACGGTCCAGAATGGAGCTTATAGAGTCAATAATATACTCGCATACATCTCTGCGAGAAAAATCAAGGGTGATCTGGCTTCTTGTGGGGGTCGTGTCTCTGCCGGGAGTATGAAGAGCCCAATCGGGATGGTTTCTGAAAAGCTCGGAATCGGGGTTCACCATTTCGGGTTCAAACCAGAGACCGAAGCGAAGCCCCAGCTTATTTACCTCGTTTGCAAGCCAACCAAGGCCTGAGGGGAGTCTTTTCGGATTTTCCCACCAGTCGCCGAGGCCTGCTTTATCCGTCATTCGTGTGGAGAACCAGCCATCGTCAAGCACCATAGTATCTACGCCGATTTTTTTTGCATCACGCGCAAGCTGAACGATGGTATTCTCATCAAAGCTGAAATATGTAGTCTCCCAGCTATTGAGAACGATATCACGGGGGATATCTCTGTATTTGCCGCGGCAAAGGCGGGTCCTGTAAAGCTTGTGGTATATGCGCGACATTTCACCGAAGCCCTTATCGGAATAGACAAGCACCGCCTCGGGAGTCTGGAAGGATTCGCCCCTTTCCAGAACAAATCTGAAATTCTGGGGGCTTATGCCTATATATGCACGGGTGGAGTTGAAGGTGTTGCGCTCAGCTCCTGCAATAAAGTTTCCGCTATACACAAGGCTCATTGAGTATACACTTCCCTCTGTCTCTGTTGCATTTTTGGTGCAAAGCGCAACAAAGGGGTTATGTACAGCACTTGAGCAGCCGTTTCGGCTCTCTATATTATGGTTTCCCGTTGTGAGGTTTCTTCTGGTAATGCTTCTTTCTCTTACCCATGCGCCGTCAAGATGGACCATTTCAAGATCCTCAGCACCGATGATATCTACAGCCGCCGAATATGCACGGCTGACAGACATCTTTTCACCCATATTCACGATCCTTGCGCTTCTTGCTATTGCGTCAAGATCCTCAAAAACACTGTAAGAAAGATAAACGTGCAGATCGTTCAGTCTATCCACAAGGTGGATCGTAAGAGTTTCAACGTTATCTCCATCCTCGCAATACGTTGCGGGGAGGCCCTCAAGGGGGGCTTTGCCCTTCTCAACGGTATGCTCAGCGTACTCAAGTCTGGTATACTTACTGCCGTTTGCGTACTCTGCCTCAAGCGCGGGAAGTCGCAGGTCTGCGCTGCCAAAGGTAGAGTATTCCTGCGGGAGTATATCGGTAGAATACATACCGTAATCCAGGGGCGCCAAAGGGCGAAATTCTATTGTGTTTATCCAATCCTCCGACAGAGGATGGGAAAGCCTTTTTCCCCAATATGCATGAAGAAGCAGCTTGCCTTCATATACTGCAACAGCATAGGTCGTGCTCCTTGTATTGAGGTAGAGTACATTTCTCTTTTCGTCGAAGATGATCATATTTCCTCCTTATTTAGGCTTTTGCCTTTCAGTCTTCGGCATCTGCCTTAGACCTTACCATAAACGCGTTTGGCAGAAGCCTTCCGATTTCCGGGTTCCATGAACAGTTGTTGTTCAAAAGTCTATCCTCATAGGCGAGCGCTGTTGTGGCACCGCCATCACAGCTTGATGCATTTATAACATCATATTTGAGAAGCTCATCTGCCAGGTCTCCGACGGTGCATCCGAGTATGCCGTTTAGAGGATCTCTACCGTCTATGACGATAAACACGATAACGCCGTCATCCCTTTGACCTATTGCCGTTCTCGGCTGAATGCCGTATCCCGAGCTTTCATTGACTAGCTTTTCACCGTTCGCTATAAGAACCGGGGAAAACTGGATGCCGTCTCTTATATTGCCGTAGCTGTTCCAATTTTGAATATTGCCAACCACCAGCTTATCCTCGGTGGTAAGCACCATACTGCTGTAATACCTTGCATAGCTACCCCAATACTGTCCCTCTGAAACAGACATACCGACGACCTCGCCGCCGTTTCCGTTCTCATCGGGATCCTGAAAGCCGCTGGCGTTTACTGCCGCAACGGCACCGTAATGGTCCATCATATCAAGTATTCTCATACCTGTGTCGCCCGGGTATTGAGTCATTCCGAGAAACACTCTTGAGGGATCATCCACAAGCATTATCTCCCCCCGATAACCGTTGCCGACTATTTCAGATACCACAATACCCTCTTCAATGTCATTTATGATCACCGTATTACCTGCGTAGTCCTTTTCTCCCACAACAAGATATTTCTGACCGAGAATATCGTCAACCGCAGGACTTGTAGTCGGGTATTTTGTGCCGTCTCCCCAGATCGGGTCTGTATGTTCGTTTTTATCGACTCCGATAAGGTGTTCTTCGCCGCCTATCACGTCTGCCAGGGGCTGTTGGGCGGACATGACCTCATCTATCATATCCTTAGGAAAAAAGTACTCGGCAAGCCAGGTATGGCTTTTTGTTGTCATTGCCGTCTCTATCCAGATAGTTCTCCAATACTTGATGAATGGAATATTACTGTACACCACGAAGGCATACAGCCCTCCAAGGACTGCCACCACGGACATAACAACGGCAAGCACCTTAACGGGGGTCTTCATCCTTTTATTCTTTCGGTTATTTTTCTTTTTTGGCTGCCTTATTTCGGCGGAATTCTCCTCCGAAAGCCGGTCAGCGCTCCTTATTTCGAATTCTGTAGCGGGCATTTTTATCCTCATTGCAAGTAGTGTCATATTTAATCATTATATTTTATCATATTACACTTTACTTTGTCAAGTTATCGTGATGAGCTGTCGCATTTTGTTTTCTTTGGGCAGATATTTGTATTATATTATGAATCTAACTATTGATTTTTAGAATCTTGTGTGTTATTATAATAAAGAATAAGCAGGTATCTTTTTTTCCGTTGGGTACCGGCCATTACAATATTTTAAGGATCGATACTGATATGAAAACCGCAATACTTGGAGGAGGCACATGGGGTATAGCCCTGGCAAAGCTTCTGGCAGAAAACGGCAATGATGTCATTGTCTGGTCTGCACTTCCCTCAGAAATAGAGTATCTGAGGGAAAACAATATGCACAAGAATCTCCCCGGCATAGCTCTCCCCAAAGAAATTGAGTATACCACCGATATTTCCCGCGCATATGAGGGCGGTGACTATATCATATTTGCCGTTGCCTCTGCATTTATAAGAGCAACAGCAAGGTCAAGTGCTCCTTATGTGAGTGAAAAGCACATTATCATAGACGTTGCAAAGGGTATGGAATGCGGCACACTCTTTACTATGACAGAGATCATAGAGGACGAGCTGCGAAAGAACGGCGTTACATTTCCTCTTCGACTCGTTACTCTTTCGGGTCCCACCCATGCGGAGGAGGTAGCACAAAACGTTCCCACCTCTATCGTATCCGCCTGCAAGGACGAGGAATGCGCCTATGAGGTAGGCCGTCTTTTTGTTAACTCTTGCATGAGAGTATACACAAACACAGACATCAAGGGAGTGGAGATTTGCGGCGCCCTCAAAAATGTTGTTGCTCTTGCCGCAGGTATCGCCCGCGGTATGGGTTACGGTGACAACACCATTGCAATGCTTATCACCCGCGGAATCGCAGAAATGACAAGAATGGGCCTTGCTATGGGCTGTAAGAGACGGACCTTCTCCGGTCTTGCAGGCATTGGCGACCTTATTGTTACCTGCACCTCCCGCCACAGCCGCAACAACACCTGTGGTCAGTATATCGGCGAGGGTATGACCTATGAGGAGGCCTCCAAAAAGGTGGGAATGGTAGTTGAGGGCTATTATGCACTTGATGCCGCCATGGCTCTTTGCGAAAAATATGACGTTGAAATGCCCCTTATCAAGGCTGTTTACGATATCGTCAAGGTCGGAGTCAAAACTGACGATGCCATCCGCGCTCTTATGGACAGACCCATGAAGAGCGAGTTGGACTGATTTTGTTTTTTTAAAATTTTATTATAAAAAAGGAGACAACACAAATGAAATCCCTGAAACTCATTTCCTTGTTGCTCGCAGTGCTTATCTGCCTCCCTGTCCTTGCATCCTGCGCATCTTCCGGTGCAGGCGAGGATACACGTCCTCCTTCCTCGGGCGTAGGTATCACAGGTAACTTCATCTCTGCAGACTACAAGGGCGAAGACTTCACGTTCCTCTTCCTCCAGCAGCTTGCCGGTAATAAGGACTACTACGGCGGTAACTACCTCGATGCTGAGACTCTCACAGGTCTTACAGTTGAGGACGCAGTTTACAAGCGTAACCTTGCTACCGAGGAAAAGTACAACGTAAAGATCACACAGCGTATCGAGAGCGCACAGGCAGAAGAGCCCGCTTCCATTCTCTCCAAGTTTGCTATGGCAGGCGACTATTCCTATGACGTTATCTACGGTTGGGGCTACAAGATGGGCGCTTGCATCGTTGAGAACCTTCTCGGCGACATGAGCACTCTTCCCAACGTTGACCTTACCAAGGAATACTGGAGCCCCTCTGCTCTTAACGAGCTCACTGTAAACAACAAGCTTTACATCACCATCAACGATATCTCCATGAACAAGCTTGAGTGGGGCAGCCTTCTCTTCTTCAACAAGCAGATCGTTGAGGACTACGGTCTTGAGGAAAAGATCGGTAATTTCTACGACCTTGTTAACAGCGGTAAGTGGACTCTTGATAACTACCTCGCAGCAGTTACAAGCGTTTCCACAGACGTTGACGGTAGCGGTACAGTTGACATCACCGACGTTTACGGCGTAAACACAGGTGACCGTTCCGGCCTTGATGTTGCATTTGCCTGCGGCGTTGAGCTTGTAACAAAGAACGACGACGGCACATATACTCTCGCATACTACAGCGATGCTAACTATGACCTTGCTAAGAAGATCAACGACGTATACAAGGATTCCAAGTACGTTAAGGATTACGTAGATCTGGGCGTTGACGCAAACGTTCCCGACGGTATGGAGATCCACCAGTACTACCGTTCCTTCTTCGCAAGCAGCCACTCCCTCTTCTGCACAGGTACTGCCAACATCACAGGCGAGTTCCGTAACATGGAAGACGAATACGGTGTAATTCCCCTTCCCAAGAGAGACGAGAACCAGGCTAATTACATCTCCACAATCGACTCTAACGCTTCCCTCTTTGCTATTCCTTCTACATACAGACAGGATGTTTCCACAGCAAGCCCTGACAGAACAGGTGCCATCCTTGAGTTTATGGCAGCAGCTTCCAACCAGCTCGTTCTTCCCGCTTACTACGAGACAATGCTTAAGGGACAGAGACTTAACTCCGAGCAGGACAAGGCAATGCTCGACCTTATCCGTAACAACATTCACTACATCTTCTGTGATATGATGGGTGTTGACAATCTTCGTGAGATCGGTAACAACTGTAAGGAAATGTTCAAGGCTCCCAACTCTGCTTCTTCTGTATACAGAAGTAAGTCTGTTACAATGCAGAAGGCACTTACAGACTTCTACGCAGACGTTCTGAAGCTTGACACACAGGTTGCTAAGTAATAAAGCAAAAATTATTCCACCCCGTTTCGGGGTGGAATTTTTTGTTCTGAATCCTAACAGCCCGACAAATCGTAGTTTGAAGGAGGAACTATGCAAAACCTTTTTTGAAAAAAGGTTCTGCACTCCAAAAAACCTTAAAAAAGGAATATTTAAAACGTAGTTTGAGCAGGAAGGGACGTTTCTTCTTTGAAGGAAAGCCCGTAGGGCTTTAAGGTCTTTGAATAAGAGAGTAAAGCTCTCTTATTCAAAGACTTCTTAAAGTTTTTTGCGGAGCTTTTTTTCAAAAAAGCGACCGTATCTCCTATTCTTCAAACTCCGATTT
>JAFXFQ010000164.1 GCA_017520365.1 Clostridia bacterium | reverse complement strand
TAACAAAGGACGAGTTGGTGGAATCTTACCAAAAGACCCCTTTTGCCTGTGAATTTGACCGACTGGCAAAGGAACGTCTCCCCCTCCTTGCAAAGGCCGCAGACAGAATGAAGGACGAGACCTGTATCGACGAATTTATGGCATCTCACCCGAGAACCGAGGAATTCTGCCGCTATATGGCCCTGAAGGCCGCAAACAACGACCTCCCATGGAATGAGTGGACCGTTGATACCCCGGACGAAAAAACTCTTAAGCTGTGGAGATTCTGCCAGTGGGCTTTTTTCTCACAGTGGGCAGAGATAAAGTCCTATGCAAACTCAAAGGGCATCAGCATCATCGGGGATATCCCCATCTACGTTGCGTGGGATTCGGCTGACGTGTGGGCAGCTCCTGAGCAGTTCCTTCTCGATCCCGACAAGAATCCCTCCGCCGTTGCCGGAGTTCCTCCCGATTATTTCTCCGAGGACGGTCAGCTTTGGGGTAATCCTCTTTACAACTGGGATAAAATGAAGGAGGACGGATATGCCTGGTGGAAGGAGCGCATGGCATTTATGCTTGAAAACTTTGATGGCGTGCGTATCGACCATTTCAGAGGCTTTGAATCTTATTTCTCCATTCCCGCAACAGAAACCACAGCTCGCAACGGCAAATGGGTAAAGGGCCCCGGAATGGACCTTATAAACGCTCTCAAGCCTCTTTGCGAGGGAAAGCTCATCATCGCAGAGGACCTTGGCGATATCACACCCGAGGTGGTTCAGCTGGTAGAAGACTCCGGCTTCCCCGGAATGAGAGTTCTTCAGTTCGGCTTCCTTGATAACTCAAATAACCCTCATCTCCCCCATAATTACGTAAATAACTGCGTAGCGTATACGGGCACTCACGATAACAATACACTTCTCGGCTACGTCTGGGAGCTTGACGCAGGCACACGCCGCCGACTCTTTGATTATTGCGGCTTTAGCGGCGACCATCTTGACGACAGCTATAACCATATGCTGAGAACAATGTTCCAGAGCCACGCAGGCCTTCTTATGCTCCCCGTTCAGGACCTTCTTCTCTACGGCCGCGACACCCGAATCAATAAGCCCGGTATTGCCGAGGGCAACTGGTCATACCGTGTTACAAAGGAGCAGCTGAACACCATCTATAAGGAAAAATTCATTTACTGGAACAGAATTTATTCAAGAACAAACAACTGATAAAAAATCGCCGAGGTGATCGGCGATTTTTTATTGTACTTATTTAACGTCGGAATAGACCAGAGAATATCCGTAATATCTCTTTTTCTTAATTACTCCCATACCGATGAGCCGCTTCACCTTGTTGTTGATATTGCATATGTGAACGGCAATGCTTTTCGCATTTATGGGACGCTGTCGTTTATCAAGGCAATAAAGAGCAAGCCTCTCTGCAGATTCCCAATAATCTGCACAAAGAAGCATTCGCATTATGCGTATCTCCGTTTTTGTCATTGGTATGGCAAAGCCTCTGACAAGTATGGAATCATCACGGACAGAAAGAGGAAATCCCTGTCCCATATCCTGCCGACAGTAATCCCTGTAAGCAGAGAGAGCAAAGTCAGGCAGCGGTATATCCTCATTATAAAGAACGATTGGCGACGGACGGTGCAAACGGGACATATACTCAACGTCATCGAGAAGATACCTTTCCGTTACCACGATGACCCCTGCGGGCAGATAGCTGTCTTGCTCTATTCTGTCAGTATGTGCCACGGCACAGGGAATACCCATCTCAAGAAGGGCATCTCTTGCCGCATTCCTCATTTTGCGTTCTGTATTATCTGCAATAAGAACCATGTTCTAAAGCTCCTTTCAGGTGCATATTATCAAACAGCAGATAAGAAAGGCGGTATATATATGTTTATTTGCTCGGTAAAAGGAAACACGCTGAAGCTGTTCGGTCTGGTAGCCATTGCTGTCGTTGCAGTTATGATCATAATCATCGCCGTCCCATCGGCAGATGCCGTAGAGACAGGTAGCATTTTCGAGGGTGAGACCATCAGCTACGATAAAGTAAAAACAGATGCATCAAGACGTGATTTTCTTTCTCAATTCGGCTGGAAAACGGGAGATGCGTGTATCGAAGAGGTAGAGGTACAGATACCAAAGGATTTTGATAAGGTTATGAATGCCTACAACGATATCCAGAAGGCACAAGGGCTTGATCTGTCCAAATACAAAGGCAAAACGGTACAGCGTTATACATACGAGATAACCAACTATCCCGAATATAACGGTACCGTTTATGCAAACGTCATCATATACAAAAACAGAGTGATCGGAGGCGATCTGTGCTCATCCGATATAAGGGGCTTTATCCACGGCTTTGAGTCTGATACTCCTGCCCCCGCAAAATGATCACTTGTGCTTCAGATCAATAACGGTGACACCGAAATCTCCCTCACCGTACTGACCTGCTCTGTATGATGCCACTCTTTTATCCTTTTTAAGGAAACTCCATATAGCTGCTCTCAGAGCGCCCGTTCCCTTACCGTGAATAACCGTTACAGAGTATACCTGCGCCACGTATGCATCGTCAAGATACCTGTCTACCATAAAGCAGGCATCGTCTCCGATCATACCGCGCACGTCAAGCTCAGGCTTGAAATTCTTTGTAACAGCCTGACGGTAAGTCCTCGCGGCGCTCTTTTTTCCGTTTTCCGTAACTGTGGTGCTGTCACAAAGCTTTAGCTGTGAAACATTGAGCTTGGTTTTTAGAATACCCATTTGAACGGTAACATTGCCCTTTTTGTCCGGATCCTCAACAAGAGTACCCTTAGTACCAAGGGTGCGGTGGATGACGTCATCTCCCTTTTTAAGCTCTCTGGGCAGAACGTATCCGTCGTCCTTGTCCTCCTCCGCATTGCTTTCACGGTAATTGCGGACCTCACTTTTGATGTTTTTCTTCGCATCGGAGATCTTGTCACCGAAGTTTTCGCTGTCCTTGGCCTTTTTGGCCTCATCAAGCTGCTTTAATATATAATCACTGGTAGCTCTTGCGCTGTCGATGATCTGTCGAGCCTTCTTCTTTGCCTCCTCAGCCTCTTTTTCGGCATTTCCGAGGCGCTTCAAAAGCTCAGCCTCAGCATTCTTTTTAAATTCCTCATATTCGCGACGAAGAGACTCTGCCTTTTCGCGCTCGCTGTCAAGTCGGTAACGCTCCGCCTCCAGCTTTTCTATAACCGCCTCGAAGCTTCTGCTTCCCGAATCAACGTAACCCTTCGCCCTCGCAACGATAGACTCAGGCATACCAAGCTTTTCAGAGATAGCAAAGGCGTTTGACTTACCGGGTGTGCCCATAATAAGCTTATACGTGGGCTTAAGAGTATCAACGTTAAACTCACATGAGGCGTTGCAGATGCCCTCACGTTCGAGAGCAAATGCCTTCAGCTCTGCATAATGGGTCGTTGCGGCGCAAAGAGCACCTCTGTCAAATACCTCCTCAAGTATGGACATTGCAAGCGCTGCACCCTCTACAGGGTCAGTACCGGAACCAAGCTCATCGAATAGCACGAGAGATCGGTCTGTCATATCGCGAAGGATATTAACGATGCCCACCATATGGGATGAGAAGGTAGAAAGGGATTGCTCTATGGACTGCTCGTCTCCGATATCGGAAAATATCTCGTCAAATACCCTAACAGACGCCTTTTCGCAGGGGAGCTGCAGTCCCGCCTGAGCCATCATGGAAAAAAGTCCCAGGGTCTTCAGAGAAACGGTCTTACCGCCGGTATTTGGACCGGTGATCACAAGCATATTCCACTCACCGCCAACCTCAATGGTAACGGGAACAGCCTTGCCCTCCGCGATAAGAGGATGGCGGCAGCTTTCAAGCCTTACCGCACCGCTCTTCACTATCTCAGGCTCAACGGCATTCATTGAATATGAAAGCTCCGAGCAGGCAAAAGAAAATGCAAGGAGGGTAATATTGGAATAATTGAGTCGGATAAACCCTGAGATGGCGGCTATCTTCTGGGAAAGCTCCGCAAGAATGCGCTCGATCTCGAACTCCTCCCTGCTTTGAAGCTCTCTCAGCTCGTTGTTGGCCTCAACAACGCTCATAGGCTCAATAAACAAGGTAGCTCCGGAGGCAGATGTGTCGTGAACGAGACCCTTGACCTCGTTTCTGTATTCGCTTTTAACGGGGATAACAAATCTGCCGCCGCGGGTGGTGACGATATTCTCCTGCAGATATTTACTGAAGGAGCCGCCCTGCGTATACTTTTGCATAAGATCGGCAATTTTAGCGTTTGTCTTTCTTATTCTGTGCCTAATTTCAGAAAGCTCGGCACTTGCCTCATCGGCGATCATATCCTCGGAGATTATAGCTCTGTATACCGCATCCTCCACCGTCTTGTGAACTGAAAGGCGGAGAAATATCTCATCAAGGCTTGTGTCAAATCTGCGGTCGCTCTTGATATACTCAAGCAGCCCCCGAGACGTACGAAGAACGTTTGCACAGTCAAGAAGCTCTCTTTGAGAGAGAGTCGCCCCCTTATCTGCACGCTCAAGTGCCGCAGTTACATCCTTGACGGAGCCAAAGGAAGGATTTCCCTTCTGGCCTGCCAGCCTCTTTGCATCAGCCGTTCTTCTCTGTAAAAGCCTTACCTCATCCTCGTCATCCGAGGGCAACAATGCAAGAGCCATCTCACGAGCCCCCTCTGTGAGGGCTTTTTTTGCGAGAAGCTCTCTGATCTTGTTAAATTCAAGTGTGTATATATTCTTATCGTTCATAGCAAAATGGATTTGTAAAAATCAAGTGTAGCAAATTTATGTTCAAGATGGTTCGTCAGGTACCCCTCCGCCACCTTTCCGAACAGATAAAGCTCATCTTTTTCAATTGTAAAGGCCAGCAGCTTCGGAAGGTCACAGGCAATAACATAGCGCATTGCCGCCAGCACACAGGGAGAGATTATATAATAAAGACGAGCAGTGCCCTCAATAAGCGCCTCCTCCTTCTCTGCCCGGGGCTTGCATGAAGGGCACAGAAGTCTGCCGTTCATAACGTCGAGATACACATCTCCCTGCACGTCGCAGCCGCAAACATCACAGCCCGAAAGCTCAGGGCAAAAGCCGCATTCGCAGGCACAGCGCATCTCAAATGCTGCCTTGATCATATCAAGGTCGATATCTTTTCTGTAGCTGATGGCATATAAGGTGTTCAGCGTAAGTCGCAAAAGATCCGGCTCGGGGGCGTTTTCCACAGTAACGTCGCAAAGCACATCGCAGACATATGCCGAAAGTGCAAGCCTGTCCATTTCTGTACGAATGCCGAAAAAGCATTCGATGTTTTCGCTCTCCTCAATATACCAGAACTTTTTCGATTTCTTTAAGACAAATGTAGAATATGCAAATGGCTGGCAAGCGACCATATGACGGCTCTTCAGGCTTTTTACTCCCTTCCCCGTTACGGTTATTTTGCCAAGCTCCTGAGTTACGAGAGTTATGATCTTGTCATAATCCCCCGTTTCGGTCTCCTTGACGTTGAGACCGTGCACCGTTATCCGATCCATCAATCAAGTTCCTTGGGATTGAATCCGAAATTATTAAGGTTGTATTCGTTGTCTCTCCAGTTTTCTTTAACCTTTACCCACAGGTTAAGATATACCTTCATACCGAAGAAATCCTCGAGATCCTCTCTCGCATAGGATCCGATGCGCTTCAGCATCTCTCCGCCCTTGCCGACGATGATACCCTTGTGAGATTCCTTTTCACAGTAGATCTCCGCCCTTATGGAAAGAAGATCCTCATCCTCCTTGAATTCTTCAATAACTACCGCAGAGCCGTGGGGTATCTCCTTGGAGAGAGTTCTCAGCATCTTCTCGCGAATGATCTCGGCGGCGATCTGCTTTTCAGGCTGGTCTGTGATCATATCCTCCTCGAAGAACCATTCACCCTCGTAAAGGAATTTTTCAGCCTCATCCATAACATCCTTCAAGTTTCTGCCCTTGAGTGCGCTGACAGGAACGAATGCATCAAAATCGTAGAGGGACGCATACTGAGCTATGGTCTCGGCAACCTGGGCACGGTCAACAAGGTCGATCTTGTTGAGGACCAGCATTGCGGGAGTTTTGTCCGCCTTTACCTTCTCGCAAATGTTTCTCTCGATCTCACCGGGTGCCTTGCCCGCATCGGCAATAAGAATAACCGCATCGGCAGTACCAAGAGAGGAGCGAACGCTCTTCATCATATAGTTGCCAAGCTTTGTCTTTGCCTTGTGGATACCGGGGGTGTCAAGAAACACGAACTGATTTTCACCCTCTGTGAGAATAC
>JAFXFQ010000163.1 GCA_017520365.1 Clostridia bacterium | reverse complement strand
CCCCAATAGTAATGCCCCCGAAAAGGGGGCATTACTATTATAACCTTAAGGATGGATTCAAAACAGAAATTATTAATAAAATACTGTCTCTTTATGTATGCTTATCATCTCGTCACAATCATCGGGAGAGAGAGAATTAAAATCGTGGCATACACCGACTGCATAAACACCGTTAGCCATTGCCGCCCTCAGCGTGGGTGCGAAATCCTCAAAAATAACGCATTTTGATTGAGGATGACCGAGGTATTTTTCCGTATCAGACAGCACATCCTTTTTGTTGTAAGGGAGGTCGGCAACTGATATGAATTCCGTGATCTTTCCGTAATCGATATACTCCCTGAAGCGGTCAAGAACAGACACTCTCTGGCTTGTGAGGGCAATGAACCTGCGGTTGGGATACTCCTTTTCAAGCTGTCTGTAAAACAGAGCGCAATCAAGTTTTTTTTCGCGGACGATGTCGAAAAGGTTGTTGACCCTTGTTTCAAAGAAAATCTCATCGTCAAAATCTATTCCTTTGTTTTTCTTAAGCAGGCTGTATATCTCAGCTTCGGGATGACCGACGTATTCGGATAGGAATTCCGAGGCAGGTATGGTGTGACCGGGGCAGAGAGCCTCTATGGTACGCACGTATGCTGCATGGTGGCAGGTCTCTGTGTCGCAAACGGTACCGTCAAGGTCGAATATAAAAAGCTCTTTTTCGTCAAGTATTTTTTTGTTCATTTCAGTCGTTAAATGCGAAGGTTGTGGTGGAATCGAATTTTTCGTCGGGATTCAGGATAACGCAGTCAGCCTCGGGGGAGTTGATGGCGTCGGGGGCATACTGAGTTTCGAGACAGATACCGCAGTGGAGAGTGTGAGCGGCACCGTCTGCAAAGTCGGGGGATCCATCATCTACGCTGTTTGTAGTATAAAGCTGAACGCAGGGGAGGTCAGTGATAACTGTCATCTCAAGACCGCATCCAGCGTCTGTAAGCTTTGCAATTGGAGAGGCCTCTCCGTTATATCCCTTTTTGTAGAAATTTGTATCGTAACCGTTAAAATAGGAAAGAAGACCGTAATCGCATCCAATATCCCTACCCACCGCTTTGGGCGTTGTGAAATCGTAGGGTGTGCCTTCAACGCTTGCGATCTCACCGGTGGGGATAAGCTCCTTATCTGTAAGGGTCATTCTGTCGCAATCGAGCCAAAGGATGGAATCCATGGTTTTTCCGCTGCCTGCACCTGTAATATCAAAATATGCGTGATTTGTAAGATTCATAACGGTAGCTGAATCAGTGGTTGCCTCGTAATGGATAGACAGAGCTCTGCCGTTTATGGAATATGTTACCTTTACTTTAACGTTACCCGGGTATCCCATGTCCCCGTCGGGGCTTTCAAGATAGAGGGAAAGGGAGCCGTCATCGTTTTCCTTCGCATCCCATACCTTTCGTGAGAATCCCTCAGGTCCACCGTGAAGCTGGTTCTGTTTATCGTTTTCGGGAAGGATATATTCTTTGCCGTTAAGAGTAAAGCGGCTTTTTTTGATTCTGTTACAGCATCTTCCCACGAGAGAGCCGTAGTATGCGCCCCGCTTTTCATAATTTACAAGATCGCTGTAGCCGAGAACCGTGTTTCTTGCAACACCGCTTTTGTCGGTTACCATAAGTCTGTTAAGGATACCGCCGTATGTGAGAACGGTGGCGGATACACCGCAGCCACCGTCAAGGGTATATGCATAAACGTCACAGCCTTCGCCGGTTTTGCCAAAGAATTCTTTTATTACGCTTGTCATAATTGTCTCCATTCTTTTGTTGTGCTTTGATTTTATCATATTCTTTTATATCCTTCAAGAGGGTTAGGGCATCTTTTACCAAAATACGAAAAACTGTCAATAGTTCTTGACAATAAGCACAAAATATAGTATCATAGGGTATATTTTAATCTATCTGTATGGAGGTAATAGAAATGACAGACGAGATGAAAGAACTGCTCAAGGCAGCCACTGTTAAGGGCAGCTACCTAATGTATAAAGACCGTCCTCTTGTCCGTGAGGGAAATACTATCATCTACGGTAATATGGAGGATGATTATGTGCTTCAACTCATCATTATGAATGAGAAGGAGTATATGGGCAAAAATGTTCCCGACAAGATCATCGTTCAGATCACAAAAACTGATACAAGCCTTTCCGACGGTGAGAGGATCGTTAAGCAGGACCTCAAGACCGGCTTGAGCGAGGCGTTCGAGCTCGGTATCATTTGGCTGGAAAGATTGATCGGAGCATAAGTCATGAAAAGATTTTTTCTCATTTTTACCTGTCTCATACTTGTTTCCTGCGTTCTTCTTACCGCTTGCGGTGATAAGAATAAGGGCAATAAGACTGACGATTCCACAGGTAATAAGGAAACCACCGCACAGACTACAGGCGGCAATAAGGATACAGATGCCGCAACTGACGGTGATACAAAGGACGAAGATACCACTAACGGTGAGATTGATGGTGAATCTTCAGCCGAGTCAGAAACAGAAGATGATACTACAGATGCCGAAACTGATGCAAAGGAAGAGAATAAGGAGGATAAGGATGAAGAAGACAAGGGACAGTCGGATGATGATTTTGTTCCTCCCCGCTTCACCAATCCTCTGACAGGTCTTCCCACTCTTTACGATATCACAAAGAAGCGTCCCGTTTCCATAATCGTCAACAATATCGGCGTCAGCCTTCCGCAGGAGGGCATCAGCCAGGCAGACGTGCTTTACGAGTGCCTCGCAGAGGGCGGTATCACACGTCTTATGATGATAACCACCTACTACGATGAGTTCAAGAAGGTTGGCTCTATCAGAAGTGCAAGAGACTACTTTATCGACTATTCTGACGGTTATAACGCAATATTCGTTCATGCAGGAGGAAGTCCCTATGCATACGATACCATTGCAAACAGATGGGTCAACAACATTGATGCGGTAAACGGTGATGCGGCCTTCCACTACACCTTCGGAACATTTGAGCGGGACCCCGAAAGAATGCAGAAATTTGCCCTTGAGCATACTCTTGTATTAAAGAGCGGTCAGGGACTTGTAAATGCCATTGCTTATATGGGTTATAATATTGAAAAGGCGGCAGGCTATGAGGAGCCCTTCAAATTTGCAGATTTCCGCCATCCCACAGTTCTTGATAACGAGGCTACTCACGCAAAGGTGGTAATGTCCAATTATCAGACAGTTGACTTCGTATATGACGAGGAGATCGGAAAGTATCGCCGTTATCAGTACAATGGCCAGCCTCATATCGACGGCTCCACAGGTGAGCAGCTTTCCTTCAAGAACGTTATTCTTATATTCACATCCACCTATGCTATCCCCGGTGATGACAAGGCAAGAATCGACGTTGGCACCACAGGTACCGGAAGCGGTTGGTTTATGACTGACGGTACATATCAGAGAATAACATGGAGAAAGGACAGCGCAACTTCTATTCTCAGATTCTATTATGAAGACGGCACCGAGGTTGAGCTCAACCGCGGCAAGACAATGATAAACGTTGTTCCTTCCTACAACGAGTATTACGTTACCTTTGATAATAACTGGAACTGACCTTAATTTAAGACGGACGTTGCATTTGCAGCGTCCGTTTTTTTGCTATAAAAAAAGAATGCTACCGTTATGGTAGCATTCTTGATAAATACAATACAGTATTCACCGTATCAATGGTAATACGTATTCAGTTTAATTGCTTCTTCGAAGGTGACGGTTCCGGTGGCTTTGTCAACAATGATCGTCTGGTATACTATGGTGTATTCATCCGACATGTCCCAATCACCCCCGCAGAATAAGTAGGAATACACGTGCATAATGAATTCGTTTTCATTGTCCACCGTTTCGTATTGCAATATATCGCTGATACGCATCCAAATATTGTCTACATATACTTCATTATACAGAAAGAGAAGTATCTGCTCTATTGAACCGCCGTCATCGGTGATTATATTATATGACTGCCTGTCATTGTATATAGAATTACCGGCGGTTATATCAGCAACGCTTTTTTTGAAGGATATTACGTTTTCATCGTAATATGATTTGCGGACTCCGGCGGAATCTCCGCTGAAATGCTCCCATTTAACGTAGATGCCGTAAAAAAGCTCCGATTCGTATATTACGTTGCATTCAACGACAGTGTTCTTTGTGATTGTGACTTCGCTGTGGTGCTCGCTTGTGAAATGGCTTGTGCATACGCTGACGGCATCCTCAGGTGAATCTGATGAGGAAATCACTCTGCCGTAGCTCTTTCCGTCTATTTCGAGGATGGAGCTGCGATAGTTTTTTCTGTACTTTTCAATAAAGGGAATAATATTATCATGGCTGAGATTCTTGAGGTCATCTTCAAATGAATATTCGGTCGGATCTGCCTCGTCCTTTATGCTGTCCGTTTCAACGTTATTTTCCGTTACGATGGCTTCGGTGACACCGTTTGATCTGATATAAACGAGAACGACCGTCTCCTCGGTCTCTGAAGAGAGAAATTCCACTCTCCACATATCCTCGTATTTGTCGTATGCCACCGTGACGTCAACGTATTCATAATTCATCTGCGTCATCTCTGCAGAGCCAAGCTCAATAGCCTCGTCCTCTGTGATAGTCTCTCTCTCTTCCGTATTGATAAAGCCCTCAGTTATGAGTGTTCTGTCATCACCGAGAAAGTACATATCGTCCGTATAGCCGAAAGGGGCGAGAACCTCGATGCTTACGGTGATATCATCGGGGCTTTCAAGCTTAACGTATCGGCTGACGGCAACGAAATGAGCCCAGCCCGAGCAATCATCTGTATGAAGAGCAGGGCAGTATTCTTCTATCGTTATGCAGATGCTGT
>JAFXFQ010000162.1 GCA_017520365.1 Clostridia bacterium | reverse complement strand
CGCTTCAGTTTATCCGCCACCGGCGGCGTTCGGCGACGTCCCTCTCTCACCGCTACGCGGTCCGAGGTTCGAATCTCTCTCCGCAACAAAAAAGCACCTCTTTTGAGGTGCTCTTTTGGCGGAGAAGGAGAGATTCGAACTCTCGAACCGCTTTTAACGGTTACACGATTTCCAGTCGTGCGCGCTAGACCAACTACGCGACTTCTCCATATTTCTTTCTTCGCTTCATGCGACCTATAAATAATACCACAATTTTCTCCGTTTGTCAAGAGTTTTATGCAAAAAAAATAAAATATTTTGCGATTTAAAAAAATCCGCCGATCACATCGGCGGATTTCTTTTTTCTATCAGATGATATAGGGCTTAAGCTCCTCGAAAAGCTTTTCTGTATTCTCGCTATGAGCTGTAAGCTTGATGGGGGAGAGAAGATCAAGGCTGAAAATTCCCATGATCGACTTCGCATCCACCACATAGCGACCCGATGAAAGGTCGATATCAATATCATATCTTGTTACGATGTTTACAAAGTTGCGAACATCCTCAAGTGTTGTGAGACGAATTTCAACTGTTACCATTTTAAGTACCTCCAAAAAATTACTTTAGAACATTATATCCTATAAAGTAATTTTTGTCAAGTGTTTTGGTCAAAGTATTATTTCGTCAATATGTTGCCTACCGCACTGAGATGAGGGGACTTATCGGCGCAGGTAACAACCCCATGGTTGGTATGACCGTTGCTGTTGCAGTTGCTATTGAAGAGACTGCAAAGTAAGAGGAATTAACGGTCGCTTTCACCGAAAGCTACGCAATGCTTAATAAAAAAACAGACGCATCATTATGGATCTCTCCATAATGATGCGTCTGTTTTTTTAGGTCTTCAGGTTAACGAATTAACCAACAGTGATCGTAACAGGCATTGTGTAGATATGAGCTGTGGTATTATAAGCTTCAAAGCTATATCTGAACACAACTGTGTATGTGCCTGCGCTCAGACCATTGATGCTTGTTCCGTCAAAGGTCACGCCGCTTGCATCACCGTTTATAACGTGCATTGTTGCACTTGTTACCGCCGTGCCTTCTGAGCCGTACTTAACAAGGTCTGCACAAGAGAACTGCTTGATTTCTGCCTCTACAGTTCCGCCAACGCTTATGTTATAGGAGCTTGCGTCCGAGGTAAGTCTTGCGGGAAGATTAGCTGCTATCTGGTTTGCACTGCCGTCAAGGCCTATGTATGCCGTATTATCCAGGAAGAGTTCTGCAGCACCGGGGGAGTTTGCCTTTGAACCGTATCCGCTGGAGAGATTACCTCTTATAAGCAGAGTCATGTAATCTTCCTTGGAAAGCGAAAGGTCATCAATATGTCCTGCATTGTAATAGAGATTCTGATGATATCCCGAGGTCAGCATTGCATTAAGAACCTCCGTAACTGTCTTATGTGCCATATAGAGGAAAGACTGCTGAACTGTAGGCAGAGAGGATCTTGCGTTTGTGCAAACGATTGAGCTGAATGAAACCATCTGCAAGTGATCCAGAATGTACGCCTGCTCTTCGTCTGTATATTTGCCGATCTCCGAAACAAGAACCTCCAAAGCCTCTGCCTGCTCGTCAGTTGTATGACCTGAGCTCTTGATCTCAATACGGAAGATCATATCATAAACGTCGCGATTAGCGAGCATATAATCGAAATAAAGCGAGATCTGACCGATACCCTGGAGACCTGAAACTGCCTTGATTTCATCATAAGTCATATCGGCATAATTGTATTTGGTTCCGTTAATTGTATCGCTTCTGTTATGGTGAACGATGAGAACCTTGTCCGCCGTCATGTTAACGTCGAGCTCAACGCTCTGAACGCCATAAACCTCAATTGCGTTCTTAGCCGTTGCAATTTCATTGCCTAAAGCGTTGTTTCTGTTATAGCAGTTATGGTTGTTGATTTTTGTAACTCTTGTTTTTGAATTGAGAGCGAAAATGTCGCTTTCAACAATTTCAATGAATTTTGCTGTATTTTGAGTTACAACACCGAATGCACCGGCATTTATGAGTTTGAAGAGCTCAACAGTTTCGTCGGCAGAGTCATCATCATCGAACCAAGTCTGAACAAAGCGGTCTGTGAGATATTCAACATTATCCTGCGTTGCCGCACTTGAGGGAAGAATGCAGATATTAAGACCTGCTGTTTTAACCGTATCCTTAATTGCACGGAGACCTTCGGCATCAAAAGTGTAGCCTGTGCCTGTGCAATCGAGAACACCGTTAACTTTTTTGTTAATAGCTCTTGCTGCTTCTATCATAGACATATCGGGAGCTATGAGCATTAGGTCATTCATTGCAGTGTAGGTCATAAATCTTGCAACAGCCTCAGCTTCTGCTGTGCTTTCGGCACGTAAAGCGGGAATTATCTTGTTCTGGGTATATTTTTCGACAGTGTCAAGAGCAGTTATTATAACTTCTCCGTTTGAACCGACGATATTCAGGTCGAAAATTTCTCCCGAGCTCTCATAAGCGGAGGTATCAACGTCCATTATAGCAACCTGCGGTGCATTTTCGCCGAGAAGAGCTTCGAGTGAAGCCTCATTCTCCACATTTGTTATGAGAAGAAGCGAAGAATTGATGTTTGTATCAAAGCTTCTGACATCGGCAATTGCGGAAAGATCGGGATAAGACAGCGCCTGGTTTATTGAATATCCGAATCTATACACAGCGTTTCCGCTTGTTACGTATGTATTTGCCGCAACGCTGTCATTCTTATTTTGCGTGAATATCTGTGTTCCTGCAACCGCACCGACATAATTATTGGTTGATGCAAGAGTAACATTATCGTCGAGATAATATTTTGTCAGCGATGTGCATCCATTGAACACACCTGAACCAATGCTCTTGATTCCCGTAAGATTTGCAAAGCCTTCAACCCTGTTAGATATATCACCCATCCAAACCGTTGTAAGGTTTGTCATTCTCATAATAAACTCTGTCGGGAGCTTTGTTACGTTGGGAAGACGAAGCTCTGTTGCGTTTGCGGTTGTGTTATTATCGATAATAAACTGTCTTGTGTTTGAAAGAGTTTCAACACCGCCGAAATCAAGGAAGCCTTCCTTGTAAATACCGCCCTTTTCTGCGATCGTTGTTATGGAATTTGCTCTCTGGAAGCCTTCGCTGCCGATCGTGGTAAAGGTCTTAGGATAGATGAATGTCTTCATATACTTAAGATATGAAAGAGAGTTACCATTGACTGCGCTGATACCGTGGTCAAGAATAACAGTTGTCACCTTATTTGTAACTGCGCTCTCAATAAAGGTTGGAGCAGGCTGGCAACGGTAGCCTGTTCCGCTGAAGCCATCGTTATAAACTTCCGTTCCGGATGAATTGATATAACCGACTGCAACGGGAGTTGAGCCTGAAATATCATAAAGCAATGGAGCGATACCGGGCTTTTTGTTTTCGCGACTGTAGGACTTGAATTTTGCTCTGAACTGAGCAAATGCAGGAGGTGAACCCCATTCACTG
>JAFXFQ010000161.1 GCA_017520365.1 Clostridia bacterium | reverse complement strand
TTCCTTCTCCGCTCAAGGCTTTTCGCATATATCTATTCCTCTGCCTACGAATGCTGTAGGGACTCTCTTCCATTCATCCGCCCCCTCTATTATGAATGCCCTGATGAAAGCGAAGCATATAACCACCCCACCACTTACTTTTTGGGCAAGGATCTCATAGTATCTCCCATCTGCAAGCCTGCAGACGGCAATGAAAATGTAAAAAGCGAGCTTTGGCTACCAAGGGGAGCATGGTATGACATATTCTCGGGCAAGAGATACACAGGCGGACACGTGACCATTGAAAACACTCTCTTCGATTTTCCCGTATTTGTCCGCGCCGCAACGCCTCTCATCACCCTTCCCGTATCAAATCGCATGACGTCCACTCCATACAGCTCCATTGATGTAGTAATTTATGCAGACGGTGAAAATGGTGGAGCATCCCTTCTCTACGAGGATGACGGGGAGACTGAAAAATATAAATTCGGCAAATGCAGAAGCACTGTCGTTGCCTTTGAAAAAACATCGGACGGGTATGCTGTATCCCTTGTACCGCAAGGAAATTTCGAGGGTGCTGTCAACGAGAGATCCCTTCGTCTCACCATTTACGGAATCGAAAAGCCCTCTTCCAATTCGGCAAACGCAAAAATGGAATACTCCCCCGAAAGACAGTGTCTTATCATTGATCTTGACAGCGTTTCTGCCAACGAAGCTTTAGAGATCACAATAAACTAAGAAAGCTCCCCTTTGGGGGAGCTTTCTTAGTTGCAGCTTGTCGATAAAGTTATCGACAAGCTGACACGGACTGTCGTAAAGGATGCAGATTTCGTCATTTCAAGGCCGTCGGCGTACAAAGGTACGGCATGGCTTGAAAGGGCGAAAAGCTTGAAATCCCCTGATTATCAGGGGATTTCTTTAATATGACTTTGATTTTTAGATGAATTACCTTTTACGGTTAAAGCTAAAACCTGGCTGTCTTTGTTTTGACATTTTTGCGGTCTGCGCCTTTTTCGACAGTCTGAAACTAAGAAAGCTCCCCTTTGGGGGAGCTTTCTTAGTTGTTTTATTCAGGAATAATGAGACCGTAGTCTCCTGCTTTTCTCTTATATACAACACAGGTCTCGCTGCTCTCGATATCCTTAAATACGAAGAACTCGTGACCGATCTGATTCATCTGGAGAATTGCCTCTTCCGCTGTCATAGGCTTTACCTTAAAAGTCTTTGTTCTGATAACGAACTCATCCTCCTCTACCTCCATTGACTCATACTCAGGAATGCGGATGCTGTCACGAAGCTTTTTGGTGAGGCGGGTCTTGTTCTTTCTCATCTGGCGCTCGATATTGTAGATGCAGCAGTCAAGCGCGTTCATAAAGGTGGAGTTTTCTTCTTCGCTGCGGAAGAGGAACACACCCTGCTGGATAGTCACCTCAACGCGCTCCATTTCACGAATGCGTGAGAGCTTAACTGAAGCCTCTGCTTCCTCTCCGGGGAAGAACTTGTCAAACTTGGCAAGCTTCTTTTCAATGTGGGAAGCAAGCTTTTCGTCAACGTTGAACTTTCTTGCGTTAATGGTGATCTTCATAATGTGCCCTTCTTTCTAATGGATTTGCCGGGGAGCTTCTCCCCTCTTGCAATTTTATTATATCATAGGCTTTGGCGTTTGTCTATATATATTTGTAAAAAATGTATAAAGAAATTGATTTTTTTCAAATAAAATTGTAGATTTGTCACTCCATTTCTTCATTATTGACTTTTAAACGAAATGGAGTTATCATATATGTTGTATGAAAGGATGGTGCTGCTATGTTACCAAGGGATATAGAAAAGCTTATATTGCGCCTTCGGGAACGGGGGATATCTGCCTTTGTTGTCGGCGGTGCCGTTCGGGATATCATTACCGGAAAAGAGCCTTGGGATTATGACATTGCGGCAGAATGCCTGCCCCATGAGTTGGTCAGTGCTTTTTCAGATCACAGCACCATTGATATAGGCCTTCGCTTCGGCACCTTGACCGTTCACAGCGGAGAGAGAAATGTGGAAATCACCTGCTGCAGAAAAGAAAGCGGATATTCAGACTGCCGTCGCCCGGACTCAGTGGAATACTGCAGAAGCATTGAAAATGACCTGGCAAGGCGAGACTTTACAATGAACGCTATGGCAATGACCCTCGAGGGGGAAATAATAGACCCCTTCGGCGGAAGAGATGACCTGAAGGGCAGCATTATCCGATGTGTCGGAGACCCTGTGCGCCGCTTTACGGAGGATGCTCTCCGCATAACGAGAGCACTCAGATTTGCGTCCTGCCTCGGGTTTAAAACAGAAAAAAAGACAGAAGAAGCCCTTTTCCGTTGCCTTCCTTTAATAACAGAGGTCTCGGGAGAGCGCACGTTCACAGAGCTGAAAAAGCTTCTTCTCGGAAAGGACGTTCTGAGAGTTCTTATGGATTATAGCTCAGCTGTTTGCACAATTATTCCCGAGCTATCCCGATGTGTGGGCTTTGAACAGCGAAATCATCATCACGTTTACACCGTATACGAGCACATCGCAAGAAGCGTTGCCGCAAGCATTCCCGATATCAACGTACGCCTCTGTATGCTGCTTCATGACGTTGCAAAGCCGCAGTCATTCACTGTGGACGAAAAGGGAGTGGGCCATTTTTACGGACACCCCGCCGTTTCCGAGTCCATGGCACGGGAAATACTCCTCCGGCTTAAGGCCGACAGAGAAACGGTGCAAAAGGTGTGCTTTCTTATAAGGTATCACGATACACGACCTTCCGCCACAAAAAAAAGCATTCACAAATACCTCTCCAAGGTGGGCTTTGAGAACGGTCTTACTCTGGTGGATGTTCGCCGTGCAGATCTTTCTGCACAGTCCCCCGCATATTTTGACCAATTTGAATACCTGGACGAAAGCGAAAGAATAATAAAGGAGCTTCAGAGCGAGGGAGCCTGCATTTCGGTTCAAGACCTTAAAATAAGCGGAAACGAGCTTATCGACCTTGGCATCCCCAGGGGGCGGGAGATCGGAGAGACTCTCACACGACTGTTAGATTCAGTGATCACGGGGCAGATCGAAAACACCCCCGGTGACCTTATGAAGCTTGCCAAAAGAATTGCCAACGATCCCGGAAAGCGCAAGCATCGACCGTAGGAGAAGGAGCGTTATTACGCCAACGGCCGTATCGCTCCGCAAGGCTTATATCCATCAGATCACACAGAGAAAGACCTGTTGCGCATGCAACAGGTCTTTTTATTAAAGATCGTATATGTAAAACTCGTCCTTAAGTGCTTCCGTATTGTCCTCAGAGTATTCAAGCTCCTCGGAAACGATTCGGGCAAGCTCTGCAATATCCGCCTCCGGGGAATTTTTTGCAAGTGAGCATAGCAGCCTCTCCAAAAACAGTGAAAGGCCAAGCTCAGCTCTCGCCTCGTCTTCGTCTTGCGCCGCAGTAACGTGGCGATATACGAAATACGCAAGAGCTCTTTCCAGAGGCTTTTCCAGCTCCCTCGGAGTATTTTTCACAAGCTCGAACGCACAAAACAGATCCTTGTGCCTGTTCTCAAGGTATTCAAGAGAGGACAGAAGAGCTACCCACTCCTCCCTACCCTTTTCAAAGGGAGAAACGCCCATTATCCCGTATATGCGTGAAAGCCGCCCGTCATAGCTGATGCTTTCATCCCGAAGCACGGAGTAGACCTCGTCGCGGATCTCGCACCCGTCAAAGAACGGAGCACCGTCCGCATCCGTAAGCTCCCCCACCTCTGTAAATTCACCGTAGCCGTCCGAGGACAAAATTATCCTTGCAGCCTCCTCGCAGGAAAGCCCAAGCCCCACCTCGGCGCCCTCTTTTGTGAAATTATAAAATCGGGGATGCTCTCTGCATATGTCACAAAGGAAATCCTCACCCAACTCGGTGATTATCCTGCAAAGGCCCCTGCTGTCAAGATGCGGGCAGCGGTCATCATCTGTGAGCCTGAAGTGAGGGCAGTCGCCTCTTTCAATGCTTTCCCTTATCACGTCACCGTAGCCGTGGCAAAGAGAATCGTATTTTTCAAGTGCCATGGGGTCAACGTCTATCTCCCAGCCGATACAGCAGCTGTGTGTGCATCTGTCGGCTATACACTTAAAAACATTATAGTATCGTGGTGCAAAAAGCTTCATATTTCTATTTTTATAACAACAGACGGAGCAGACCAGTCTCCGTGGCCGCGGTTTATTTTGCCGATATAACGAAGAAGCTTACCATCAATGCAAACCTTGTTATCATCTATCCTCACAAGATCCGTGATATCATATGCTCCGCCGCCGCAAAGGTCCTCGCAAAGAACCTTTCCGTCATCCGGGAAGGGCTCGTCAAAGCCGATGGTAAGGGTGTTAAACACACCGAACACACCGATAGGCGCATCAACGCTTGCATCCTCGATCTCCACGTCTGCAAGGAACCATACCTCCTTCATGGGATCAACGGTGCGCTTAAGAGCGGCAACGCTGTAGGCATCCGTTTCGGGATGCTTTGATGCGATAACGAAGGGCTCATTGTCAGAAACAGGCTCAACTATGGGCAGAGGGCAATTTCTTGCCATGATCGCAGGAGCGCTCTCCTTTACGGTTCTCGCCTTGCAGGGCGCCCAGGAGCACTTTTCAGTATCAAAGAAAAGGCTGTCGCAAAGCTCATTATCGCTATATCTGTATTCGCCCTCGAATATGGAGAATGGGGGCGCGATTCTGTGCCAGTTGATGCAGGCCTTGGCATCGTTATTGTAATTCATAATACCGGTGCAAAGGCCGAGAGCCGCCGTTACCGAATAGATATTCTCACCGTTGACAAGACCTCTTCCGCTGTGGGCGGGGAGGTTTGCGGCAAGTAAAGCCTCGTGAGCTCTTCTGAGGGTGCACACATTTTCAAATGGATCGAGAACGTCATAGGTGCGGTAAACGTCGGAGAAGCTCATCTGCCTTCTAACTCTCTCGGCTCTTTGCTCGGTGAAGCCCTCTCCATGATTATGAGTCAGCGGCTTCTGAACAACGGCATGCTCAACAAATATATCGGGGGCTATTCTGCGAACACAGCTGCTGATGAGAGCACGATAGCTGTCATCTGCATCATGTCTGCCCCAGTCGACCTTCCAATAAAGAACGCCTGCATCATGGCTCCACTGAGCTCTCTTTTCCCAGTATGCAACGTGATCGTCCTCGCATTCATCCTCGCCTCGTATGGTGCTCATCTGAGGAGATATCCAGAGTCCGAGACCTGCGTATCCCATTTCCTTTACCTTTTCAGACATACCTAAAAGCCGCTCTGCGGGAGTATTTCCAAAGCGGTCAAACTTTTTCTCACAGGGTGCTACAGCTCCGTAGAGATCGTTATGAGAGCCGTCATATACGGTGCCGAGAGGAATATCCCAGCCGTCGTCAACGAGAAAGATAAGGCCCTTTCTCATTTCTCTTTCGGCGTGGTGATAATACTTTTCAGTATCAAAGAGAGCCTCCTGACAAAGAGCATCGCGCATACCGTCAGTTAAGCCGAGACCCTCTGCCGCACCGCTCTGATTCCACCAGGTGCAGATATAGTCCCCGTTAACGGTCCCTCCGTCGGGAATGAGGCTGACGTCTGTTTTTTTCAGGCCCTCAAGGGTTTCTCTTTTCATGATATTGATGCCTTTCAGTTTTGTTTTATTCAAGCACCTCGGCGATCTCCTTAAGATACGCCCTGATATCAAGATGCTGAGGACAGCTTTCCTCACAAAGTCCGCACTCAATGCAATCAGATGCCCGTCCCAAATTTTCCGTAACGTGATCGTATCCCCGCCTTGCTCCTTCAGGATTTGCCTTTTGGAATCTGAGATAGTTATTGTAAATTCTGAATATATCGGGGATAGCCACCTTCTGAGGACAGCCCTCAACGCAGTAGCGGCAAGCAGTGCAGGCAACGGCATTGTCATTCTTGACTATCTCGCCTGCTCTCTTGCAAAGCATGATCTCGTCATCGGTAAGAGCCTGAAAATCCTTCATATAGCTGATGTTGTCCTCCATCTGCTCCTCGGTAGACATACCGGAAAGGACCATAATAACACCGGGAAGAGATGCACAGAAGCTGACCGCCCAGCCTGCCGTGGAGAGCTGAGGACGGGCAGCACAAAAAAGCTCCACCGCCTCGCAAGAAACGTTTGCAAGAGCGCCTCCCTTGACAGGCTCCATAATGATGATATCCTTGCCGTGCCGTCTTGCAACCTCATAGCACTCCCTTGCGCGAACGCCCGGGTCGTGCCAGTCAAGATAGTTTATCTGGAGCTGGACCACCTCCATCTCGGGGTGCTCTGTAAGTATCCTGTCAAGAACCTCGGGAGAATCGTGGAAGGAAAAGCCCACGTGCTTTATCTTGCCCTCAGCCTTTTTTTTCGCCGCAAACTCAAAGGCTCCGAATTCGCAAGCTCTGGAATATGAGCTTTCACTCATGGCGTGGAGCAGGTAATAGTCCAAATATCCAACTCCCAGCTTTTCCAGCTGTGTGTCGAAGAAGGAGGGGATGTCCTCAGCCTTTTCGATTTTGAAAAGGCTGAGCTTGTCTGTGATAATATAGCTCTCACGGGGATATCTCTCCGCTACCGCTTTTTTGAAGGCCACCTCGCTCTCACCCTGATGATAAGGTGCCGCTGTGTCAAAGTATGTAAAGCCCTCCGCCAAAAAACGATCAGCCATTTTGGCGGTACGCTCAACGTCAATAGTCCTGTTATCAGCAGGATCCGTGAGCGGAAGTCTCATAAGTCCGAAGCCAAGCTTTTTCATAATATTCTCCGTTCTGTTTATTTTTTTATGAAATAATTATATCACAGCCGTAATGTCTTTGCAATAAAATATGTAACCATTTCAAACAACAGATTAATCGGAGTTTGAAGGTGGGACTACGCAAAACCTTTTTTAAAAAAGTACAGAAAAGAGAAGATTCGTTTATCACGAGTCTTCTCTTTTTTTGTTCGTTAAGTGATATTAAGACTTAAGGGCTTAGTGATATTCAATTCGCCGAAAACTCGCGTTGCGAATATCACTCGGCGTAAGCCGAATATAGCTGCGAAGCAATATATCTCGCCGTAAGCGAATAGAGCTACGTGATACTCCGTTAAGAGTATCGCGCTAAAGCGGAAGTGTTCTTTTTTTAAAAGTAATTCACTTATTTTCCTTCTTCTGCGCGGAAAACGTCCCAGGGGGTGATCATTCCGAGGAGCTTGCCGTTATCCCTTCCCTTATCCGTCACGAAAAGAGCCACTGTTCTACGATGATATGGTCCTGAAAGCCTGAACTTTTCCTTTATATCCCAAAGTCCCGCATCCGGGCAAACAAAATCGAATTTTTCCGTTGTATGCTTTCCCACAGGCAAAAACTCAGTCACGTCTCCAATAGTGAGCCCCTTTATCGCTCTGTCGGGATTGGCCTTTGCAAAGGCAAATAGTGTGCCTACACTGAACACACCGAAAAGGCTGTCTCCTTTTCCGAGAACGGGAATATGGGAGTATCCCCTCTTTTCCATCACATTCAGAATACGGTCAAGACTATCCCCGAAGCCGGCGCACATAAGGGATTCTTTTTTTGTTGCAATAGAAAGAGCAATAGGCGGATTTTTCGCGAAATCAAGTATCTCCAGGATCTTTGCAAGAGATGCCTCAGACGGAAGCACCGCGTGCTGCCCGTCCACCCTTCCGTGATGGGAAAGAAGATTTCGCATCTCTCTGAAAAGGTTCAGCTCCTCAAAATACCGCTCTCCCTCACGGGAGGCAAATATCTGCACAGTTCCCGTTTTCTGGCCGTATTTTACGCCAAGCACCTCCTCAAGATCTCTGTATGCGTTAAGAAAGGCCTCGCAGGTATCCATCATTATTCTTCCTTTCGTTAATTTTATTTTTGTCAAAAATTAAAAATAGCAAAATGTACTGTGAATATCACTTCTGTTGCAATTCCGACTCATTCTCATAAAAGCAACAGAAAACCCCGTTTTTTGCCCGGCAGATTACCATATTTTGGGATAGATCAGCATTTTTCTCAACGGATAGACCTGAAAAATTGAGAAAGAAATACGTTTTTTTGCAAAAAAGGCAAAAATTAATCCTCAGCCGCAAATATGAGATAGAATTTTATCACTAATGAAACGGAGTGAAAAGCTATGAAATCAAAAAGCAGCATACCAACGAAGAAAAGACTTATCAGACTGTCAGTCAAGCATATGGCAAGAGGAATATTTCTCATCTACCGTCTTTATGAAGAAAAGACAAAAGGCAAAAAAGATACAGGCTCTTCC